>JAGXHC010000261.1 GCA_024636405.1 Sulfitobacter sp.
GCCGCATCGGAATTGTGCCGTCAAAGCCCTGCATTTTCAATTCACCGGCCAATGCGGCGGCAATGAACGCCCCGCCGAAGACGCCTGCGATCAGGCCCAGATCGAAATCCAGTGATCCTCCGGCACCGAGAAAATACATCAAGGTATCGGCAGAGGGCCCCGAAAAGGTAACGCTTTCGATCTGCACGGGGTCAAAAGCGGCGGCGGCCAGCGCTGTCGTGGCGACCCACCCCACCGCCACGGCAAAGCCGACGCCCGACCCAAAGATCAGCTGCGCCGTGCCAAGCCGTGCCCGCCGCGCGATCACCAGCGCCAGCACCGCCAGCACCAATCCGGCAACGAGCGCGCTTTGGACAGGCAATCCAAGTGCCGTGATGTAATTGACATTGCGCCCGCCGGGCGTGATCGACAGCCCCGCCAGCCATCCGCGCAGCGGCGCCAGCCAGCCGTGCAGGCTCATCTGTGCGACGACGGCAAAGATCAGGCCGGACACGACCGAACGCAGATTGCCTGTGGCCGCCAGCACAAGCAGCCGCCCCGAGCAACCCCGCGCCAGCACCATTCCCGCGCCAAACAGCAACCCACCGATCACCGCGCCGGACCAACTGCCCGGTACCGCCATCATCCGCGCGTTGCCGGTGTCGATCAACCCTGCCAGCGCCGCCGCCTGTACCCAGACCAGCGCCGTCGAAAAAGTCAGCAACCACACGCCGAGACGCGGACCAAGCTGGCCGTGCGCGAACTCCAACGTGGCGGCGCGCAGGCAGAACTGCGAACGCTGCGCCGCGATGCCAAAAATCCCGCCGGTCAACAGCCCAAGCAGCGCCGCCGCGGCAGGTTCTCCCAGCAGATCAAGAAGGGGGGCTGTGTCCAACATGGCACCCCTGTAATACGATTCGCCAATGTGTGCCTTTGATCTGGATCATGCTGAGGCACCGATTGCATCTCGTCATTACGCCGCAACGGGGGTAATGCACGCGACATGGCCCAACTCATTCCCCTTGCCGACGCCAAGCATCAGCCGTTCTGGCGGCGGCCTGTTGCATTGCTGTTTCTAATGGCGCTGGCCATGCCGATTGCATTCAACACGTGGTCTGCGCTGCTGAATAACTTTGTCATTGAGGTCGCCGATTTTGACGGCTCGGATATTGGTCTGCTGCATACCGTGCGCGAGATACCGGGATTTCTTGCCGTTGGCGTCATCGCGATCATCATTTTCGTGCGGGAACAAGTGCTGGGGCTGGTGTCGCTGATCCTGCTGGGGGTGGCGACGGCAGTGACGGCGTGGTTCCCGTCAATGGGCGGGATCCTGACGATTACCATGCTCAGTTCCATCGGGTTTCATTACTATGAGACGGTGAACCAATCGTTACAGTTGCAATGGCTCAAGATCGAAGATGCCCCGCGCATGATCGGCTGGCTCATGGCGGCGGGGTCGGCGGCAACGCTGGTGGCCTATCTGGCGATCATGGCGCTTTGGGACACGCTGTCGCTCAGCTATAACGTCGTCTACATGATCGGCGGTGGCGTGACTGTGATAATCGCGGTCTTTGCCATGATTGCCTATCCCCAGTTCGAAGCACCGCATCCGCAGATAAAGAAAATGGTCCTGCGGCGGCGGTATTGGCTCTATTATGCGTTGCAGTTCATGTCAGGCGCACGGCGGCAGATTTTCGTTGTCTTCGCGGGGTTCATGATGGTCGAACGCTTTGGCTTTGACGTACATGAGATCACCATGCTGTACCTGATCAATCTTGTTGCCAATATGATCTTCGCGCCGCTGATGGGCCGCGCGGTCGGCTATTTCGGAGAACGCCGCGCGCTGGGGTTCGAATACATCGGGCTGATCATCGTGTTCCTGAGCTATGGCGGGGTGTATTACCTTGGCTGGGGCGTGGTCGTCGCGGCGGTGCTGTATGTGCTGGATCATATGTTCTTTGCGCTGGCGCTGGCGCTAAAGACCTATTTCCAGAAAATCGCCGACCCGCGCGATATTGCGCCCACGGCTGCGGTCGCGTTCACGATCAACCACATCGCAGCGGTGTTTCTGCCTGTGTTGCTGGGGCTTTTGTGGCTGGTCTCACCGGCGGCGGTGTTCTTTCTGGCTGCGGGCATGGCGGCGGTGTCGCTGATGCTGGCAATGCTGATCCCGCGCCACCCTGCACCGGGCAACGAGACGGTATTCGCACCCCCGCTGCCACAAGCGGCGCAGTAGTTCGGGATGGGGCCGGGTCGCTTCCTGTCCGGGTCCACCATGGGCCATGTGGTCAGGATGACGGCCACGGGCGCGTTGGGCATCACCTTTGTTTTTCTGGTGGATGCCGCCAACCTGCTGTGGATTGCGCAACTGGGCGATCCGCAACTGGTCGCGGCCATCGGTTTTGCCTATGCGATCCAGTTCTTCTCTGTCTCCATAGGGGTGGGCCTGATGATTGCCGCGACGGCGTTGATCTCACGCTCCATCGGGGTGGGGGACCGGGCACTTGCGCGCAGGCAAGGCGGGGCAGGGATTGTGATTGCGGTCGTGGTGCAGGCTGTTGTCGCCGCGCTGATCATCTCGTTTCGGCACGATCTGGTGGCGCTGGCGGGGGCAAAAGGCGAAACCGCACGGCTGGCGGCGCGCTATCTGGCGATGACCGTCCCGTCATTGGTGGTGATGGCCGTGGGTCTGGTCTGCTCAGGCGCGCTGCGCGCCGAAGGGTACGGCGCCAAAGCGATGTATGTGACGATGTTTTCGGGCATATTGTTGATGGTGCTGGATCCGATCACCATCGTCTGGTTGGGTTGGGGGCTTGATGGCGCGGCGATCAACCTGTTTGTGTTCCGCATCTGTCTGATGCTGCTGGCGCTGCATTATGCCGTGCGCCAGACCAATCTGATTGACCGCCCCCGCCTGAGCACGCTGCGCAACATTGCGCGCCCCTTTCTGGTGGTGGCGACCCCGGCCATCGCCACCCAGATGTCCACGCCGGCGGGCAATTACCTGATGACCATTGTCATGGCTGGTTTTGGCGACGACGCGGTTGCGGCCTGGGCCGTGGTCGGGCGGCTGACTGTGGTGGTTTTCGGCGGCATCTTTGCGCTGTCGGGGGCCATTGGCGGCATCTTTGGCCAGAACTTTGGCGCGGGCCAGTTTGACCGGGTGCGCAGCACGTACCGCGATGCGCTGTTGTTCTGTTTGTGTTACACGCTGGTCGCTTGGGCGCTGCTGGCGCTGGCGTCTGATTTCGTGGTCGGCGTCTTCGCGCTGGAGGGGCAGGGCGAAGCGGTTCTGCGTGCCTTTACCTTCGTCGGTGTCGGTGGGTTTGTCTTTATCGGGGCGCTTTTCGTGTCCAATGCGGCCTTCAACAATCTGGGACGCCCCGGCCGGTCCACGCTGGTCAACTGGATCAAGGACGGCGTGCTGAGCTATCCTGCCGCTGCGGCGCTGGCGGTGATCTTCGGCGCGCCGGGGGTTATCTATGGCCAAGCTGCAGCAGGGGCCATCATGGGCGTGGTCGCCGCCACCTGGGGGTGGCATTTCGTCAAACATCTGGGTGCAGTGACCCCGGCAGAGCTTGACCCCACCTTTCCGCGCCCCTACCCGAACCCCGACAGACACCGGATGCGATAGGAGCGCCGATCATGCCCACATTCACCGCCCTTACGACCCTGACGGGCCGCGACCAGGCATACGCGCTTGGCGATGCAATGGAGCGGCTTGACCCCGAACCCACCGGTGTCGGCGTCTTCGAGATGGAGGATGGATCAGGCTTGTGGGAAGTGGGCGGCTATTTTGAAGCCACCCCGGATGCGGCGGCGCTGGCGGTACTGGCCGCGGCACTGGGCGCGAAGCCCTTTGTGGTGTCGGAATTGCCCGAAACCGATTGGGTCGCCCATGTGCGCCGCGAACTGGCACCCGTCGTGGCGGGTCGGTTCTTTGTTTACGGCAGCCATGATGCGGACAAGGTGCCGCAGGAATGCGAACCGCTGCTGATCGAGGCGGCGATGGCGTTTGGAACCGGGCACCACGGCACCACTTTGGGCTGTCTGCGTGCGCTGGACCGGCTGGCGACGGACGGTTTTCACGGACGGCGGGTCGTTGATATTGGATGTGGCACGGCGGTGCTGGCGATGGCGGCGACGCGAATCTGGCCCGATACGGTGCTGGCCAGCGACATTGACACCGTCGCGGTCGAAGTGGCGCAGGCGAATGTCGCTGCGAACGGTCTGACCGGGCGCGTGACCTGCGTCGAGGCGGCGGGGTTCGATCATCCCGAACTAAAGGCGGCGGCGCCGTTCGATCTGGTCTTTGCAAACATCCTCAAGGGGCCGCTGATTGCGCTTGCGCCGGACATGGCCGACGCGATGCACCCCGGCGGCTATGCGATTCTGTCCGGCATTTTAAATGAACAGGCTGACGAAGTGGCAGAGGTTTATGCACGTTCCGGCATCAATGTGGTGCACCGCGAAAGCATTGTTGACTGGACGACGATCACGCTAAGGAAATGACACATTTTCATACGCATTTTCGAGGCATTTGATCGGTTTGCCCAGAATTTGCCACATTTCAGCGATAGATAATTTGTAACAACGGTGGGGGCCGATTGTTATCAGAGGCTGCCATGGTTGAGACGCACGCACATTTTATAAACCGTCTGACATCGCTCGGACGCAAACACGCCCAGATGACGCACGGCTACGTAACCCGCGTCGGTAAGGACGGGCTGATCACCGTGAAACCCAAGCGTCCGCGTCGCGGGTTTCCGTTCAAGGCGATGATGATCTTTATCGCAGGGTTCTTCATGTTCAAGGCGTTCATGCTGGCCGCTGTCGGACCCATCACCTACAACGAGCGTCTGTCCAAGCTTGAGAATGGCACGGTGATCGAACAAGCAGGTGCCGTCGCGCTGAAAATCGATCCCGTGACCGAAAAGCTGGCTGACTTCACAGGCCCTGTTATGCGCTGACACTTTGGCACTGCCTTTTGCGGGCGGCGCTGCCGTGATCCGGACCATCGCCAACGCCCGTCTCTCCAGGCATGAAAAAACCGCGCCCTGATCATCAGGAGCGCGGTTTTTAACTGTCCAAAGCCACGCCGCTGCGCGGCCTTGACTGACAGTGATCAGCGGATGAAGTGGCTTTGTGCAACGATGTCGATATCGCCACGCACCAGACCGATGTCGTCCAGCTCGCGATTGCTGAGCTTGGACAGGGCGGCGCGGGTTACGCGGCTGTCGTTCCAAGCGACAACACCACCGGCGATATCAGTGATGAATGTGACCAAACGGGAGACGGCCGATGCGGTGCCGTAGGTAGTGCGGGAAGTGTCAAAAGCAGCCATGATGCCGTCCTTTTTGATTGGAGTTAAACCGGTTTGCCCGGCGGTGTAAGTCGCATCTAGGCCGAAAGATTAGCCAACGCAATCGCCACAGGCGCATGTGTGATCTGCGTTTTCTGCATAGGTCCGGTTCTAGGTTAACGTACCGTAAAAAAACGAAAAAATGCCACAGGTGCGGCGTCGCTTTCAGGCTTGAAAAGGGCGGTTCCGGCCCGCGTGGCGGCAAAGCGACAGCGGGCATGTCGTTTTCTGGAAAAGTGCGCGAAAGGCTTGGCGGATGTTCGCCTTTCGTGCTAGTGCATCAAAAAAGCAACAAATTAAAGAAAGCAGGCGCATGATACGGGTAATCGGCATTGATCCGGGGCTGCGCAACATGGGCTGGGGCATAATTGACGTCGCAGGCAGCAAGCTGAGCCATGTGGCGAACGGGGTCTGTGTATCTCAAGGCACCGATATGGGCGCGCGACTGTTGTCGTTGCATGCGCAGCTGACGCGGATCATGGTGACCTACCGGCCGCAGGCGGCAGCAGTTGAGCAAACCTTTGTAAACAAGGACGGGGCCGGTACGCTGAAGCTGGGACAGGCGCGCGGCATTGCGATGCTGGTGCCGGCGCAGGCCGGGCTGGTGGTGGGCGAATACGCCCCCAACACGGTCAAGAAAACGGTGGTTGGCGTCGGCCATGCAGACAAGGGACAGGTGGCACATATGGTGCGGATGCAGTTGCCGGGAATCGAGATCGCAGGACCGGATGCCGCCGATGCGCTGGCCATCGCGATTTGTCACGCACACCACGGCGGTGCGTCGACGCTGGCCATGGCTGTGGCTGTCGCGCGGGCACGCGCATGATTGGCAAGATCACGGGCCGCATTGATTACCGCGCCCCCGACCATGTGTTGATTGACGTGCGCGGGGTTGGTTATCTGGTCTATTGTTCGGATCGGACCATGGCCGCGCTGCCCCCCGTGGGCGAGATTGTCGCGCTTTTTACCGATCTGGTGGTGCGCGAAGACCTGATGCAGCTTTTCGGCTTTCAGACGCTTGTGGAAAAGGAATGGCACCGGCTGCTGACATCAGTGCAGGGGGTGGGCGCCAAGGCATCACTTGCCATTCTGGGCACATTGGGGCCCGATGGGGTCAGCCGCGCGATTGCGCTGGGGGACTGGAACGCGGTCAAGGCGGCCAAGGGTATCGGGCCCAAGATCGCACAGCGCGTGGTGCTTGACCTGAAAGACAAAGCACCCGGCGTGATGGCGATGACCGGCACGCTGGCACAGGCGCAAGGCGACGAGGTGGCAGAGGTGATCGAGCCCACCGCACCGCGCCGCGCGCCAAGCCCCGCCGCGCCCAATGCCTCGGCCCAGTCAGAAGCGCTGTCGGCGCTTGGCAATCTTGGCTACAGCCCCGGTGATGCGGCAGGTGCGGTGGCGCGCGCGGTCGGCGACGCGCCGGACGCAGACATGAAAACGCTGATCCGTGCCGCGCTCAAGTTATTGGCCCCAAAGGGGTGAGCGGGTGCATTGGGCCGGCGCGGTGGGTGAACCTTCCGCTGGAAGAACCACCCACCCTGCGGCATAACGGGACGACATGACTGATATTGACCCCACCGTGCGGCCTGCGCCGCTGCCCGAGGATTTCGACCGCGCGCTGCGGCCGCAGATGCTGGCGGAGTTTGTCGGCCAGGCAGAGGCGCGGGCAAACCTGAGCGTATTCATCCAATCGGCACGCCAGCGTGGCGAGGCGATGGATCATACCCTGTTTCACGGCCCCCCCGGTTTGGGCAAAACCACGCTGGCGCAGATCATGGCGCGCGAATTGGGGGTGGGGTTTCGCATGACGTCCGGCCCGGTGCTGGCCAAGGCTGGCGATCTGGCCGCGATCCTGACCAATCTGGAGCCGCGCGATGTGCTGTTCATCGACGAAATCCACCGTCTGAACCCGGCGGTGGAAGAGGTGCTGTACCCGGCGCTTGAGGACTTTGAGCTGGATCTTGTGATCGGCGAAGGGCCTGCCGCGCGCACGGTGCGGATTGAACTTCAGCCCTTCACGCTGGTCGGTGCTACGACACGCATGGGGCTTCTGACTACGCCACTGCGCGACCGGTTTGGCATCCCGACGCGGTTGGAATTCTATACCGAAGACGAACTTTTCATCATCGTTGACCGCAATGCCCGCAAGTTGGGCGCGCCTGCGGACGAAGGCGGCGCGCGCGAGATTGCGCGCCGCGCGCGCGGCACACCGCGCATCGCGGGGCGGTTGCTGCGCCGCGTGGTGGATTTTGCGGTGGTCGAAGGCGACGGGCGTGTGACGCAGGAATTGGCCGATATGGCGCTGACCCGGCTGGGGGTTGATCGCATTGGCCTTGACGGGGCGGACCGGCGTTATTTGCGGCTGATTGCCGAAAATTATCAGGGCGGCCCGGTGGGCATCGAAACGCTGAGCGCCGCCTTGTCGGAAAGCCGCGATTCACTGGAAGAAGTTATTGAGCCATTCTTGTTGCAGCAGGGTCTGATCCAGCGCACGCCGCGCGGCCGGATGCTGGCCCAGAAGGCCTGGACCCATCTTGGCATGGCAGCGCCGCAACGGATCGGCGATTTGTTCGACGGGTAAGGAGAGACGTTATGCGCAATTGGCTATGGCTGGTGCCGGTGTTGCTGGCGGGTGCTGCGCTTGCGGAACCTGTCGAGGCGCCGGTCCAGACGGCAGCGGGCCTTGTCGAGGTGGTGGCGACCCCGGACGGGATGACCAGGTATCTGACCGTAGCAGGGCAGCCGTTCCTGCGCGACGAAGGCTATATGTTTGTCATGCTGTTTGACCGGCAAGCGGATATGATCCTGGTTCAGGTCTCTTCGGGCGGCAATGCCTGCCCGGCTGAGTTTGTCTGGCTGACGGCGCGGGCAGGGGATGTGCGGGTGTCTGCGCCTTTCGGCACCTGCGCCGAAGACGCGCAGGTAGGCGGCGAAGTGCCAGTGCTGACCGTAACGATGCCGTCTATGGATGCGGCCGAGGGCTTCATCGCCTTTGATTATGACGGCACGACAGTCACCGACCGCGTGGTCGGGCAGGTCGCATCGGCCAGCCCGCCGGAGGCCGGGGCCGATCCCTGGATCGGGCTCTACCCCTATGATCTGTTCCGGGGGTCGGACTGGCACGCGCTGCTGGCCGGTCTGATGGGCGAAGCGGCCTATGTGCGGGCGGGCGATGTCATCTCGCTTTCTACGCCGATGGAAGTGCAGGGCGACTGGGTCGTGGGCGCGGGATGCGACAAATATGAATGCGACACGACGCGCGGTGCGGTGGCGATCCACCGCGATGACGGGCGCGTATTGGTCGCGCTGCGCACGCCGCAAAATGGCACACAGCTTTTTGGTGAGGCGCGCGGCCCCTTGCCCGCTGGTTTGCGCGCAGTGATGGACGGCGGCTGAGGCTGCGGGAATTTCAGAAAGACAGTCACAATGGACGTTGATGAAATAGAGCGGCTCTTTACGCGGGGCGACGGCAGCTATGTCTTTGCGCGCTGGGGCCGGCCGATTGCGCCTGTTGTCTTTGGCGTGGACGACGTGACGCTGCCGGTGATCAAGGGCGCGGTAGAGGCGGTGGCGACGCTGGCGGGCCACGACATTTCTGAGACCGACCCGGAGTTGGGCAGCAACCTGATGGTGTTCTTTTTCTCCGAATGGTCCGAACTGACGGAGGTTCCGAACATGGACCGGCTGGTGCCCGATCTGGCGCCTTTGGTGGCGCGGCTGGAAAACGCACAAGCGAACCAATACCGCCTGTTTCGTTTTGACACATCGGGGGCGATAAAGGCCTGTTTTGTCTTCCTGCGGATGGACGACGACCTGCGCGCTGTCGACGCGCAGACCCTTGCGCTGAGCCAGGTGGTGCAGTCGATGCTCTTGTGGTCGGACGTCGCGTTTCAGGACCGTTCGCCATTGGCCGTGACCCAAGGTCAGGTCATCCTGCGGCCCGAAATCGGCGCGGTGATCCGCGCGGCGTATGATAAGGTGATGCCTGCTGCGGCGCGCGACGCCGCGCATGCGCTGCGTCTGGCGGCGCGGGTCGGGATGTTGCAATGATTGAATGCAACGCCGATGTCGCGCGTGCGCCGCAAAGTGGTGCAACTGGCCACACCGGGGCGGGGCGGCACCGCAAGATGACGTCAGGAACGGGCCCATGACCGAGCAGCACAATCTTTCAATCCGGGTCTACTACGAAGACACCGACATGGGCGGCATCGTCTATTACGCCAACTACCTGCGCTTCATTGAACGTGCGCGCAGCGATTGGGTGCGCGAGATCGGTATCGACCAGCTTGCCCTCAAAGCGGAGGGCATCGTCTTTGCCGTGCGCCGGGTGGAAGCGGATTACCTCGCACCTGCGCTGTTTGATGACTTGTTGGACGTGCGCACGCATGTCAGAACGCTGACGTCTGCGCGGATGGTCATGCAACAACAGATCTGGCGCGACGAGCAGATGTTGTTTGCTGCCGAGGTCACAATCGTGTGTCTGAACGCGCGCGGCAAACCTGCCCGATTGCCAGCGAAACTTCGCTTAATTGCACCGGGCGTCGGCGATAAAGAACCATAATCCTAGCAATCATGGTTGCAGTCGGATAGTTTTGCGTCAAATGGAGCCTTGAAAACAGGGCCGATGAGGCAGACAGCCCTGAAAAGGGCAGCAGAAAAAGAGCAGGATTGATGGAAGCAGATACGCTGGCATTGGCGCAGGGGATTGATTTCTCTATGTGGGGGTTGTTCGCGCGGGCAACGATCACGGTGAAACTGGTGATGATCTTGCTGATCGGAGCCTCATTCTGGTCTTGGTCGATCATCGTTCAGAAGATGATTCAGTATCGCAAGGCGCGGTCTGAGGCGGCGCAGTTCGATCAGGCCTTTTGGTCAGGTGAGCCGCTTGATGGATTGTTTGACACCATCGGATCGGATCCCGACGGGCCTGCGGAAAAGATTTTTGCGTCCGGCATGACGGAATGGCGCCGGTCCCACCGCGAGGATGGCGGATTGATCCCAGGTGCCACCGCGCGCATTGATCGCAGCATGGATGTGGCCATCTCCAAGGAGGCAGAACGCCTGCAAAAGGGGTTGCCGGTGCTGGCCACGGTCGGGTCAACGGCGCCTTTCGTAGGGCTGTTCGGCACGGTCTTTGGCATCATGAACGCGTTCATCGAAATTGCCGCGCAGCAGAACACCAACCTTGCCGTCGTGGCGCCCGGCATCGCAGAAGCCCTGCTGGCAACGGGCATGGGCCTTTTGGCCGCGATCCCGGCAGTTGTGTTCTATAACAAGCTGAGCGCGGACAGCGACCGTATCCTGGGCAGCTATGAGGCATTCTCGGACGAATTCGCCACCATCCTCAGCCGCCAGCTGGACGCCTGAGCCATGGGAGCAGGGGTCATGAAAAAGTCAGGCGGCCGGGGGCGTCGGCGCGGCCGGGCACAGCCGATGTCAGAGATCAACGTAACGCCGTTCGTGGACGTGATGCTGGTGCTGTTGATCATCTTCATGGTCGCGGCCCCGTTGTTGACGGTGGGTGTGCCTGTTGAGCTGCCAAAGACTGCCGCCAGCGCACTGCCGTCCGAGCAGGAAGAGCCGTTGACTGTGACAGTGACTGCGGACGGTGTGATCCAGATTCAGACGACGGACACACCGCGCGATCAATTGGTGACAAAATTGCGTGCCATTGCGACGGAACGCGCCAGTGACCGCGTATATCTGCGCGCGGATGGCAAGGTGCCATATGCGCAGGTCATGGAAGTGATGGGCGCGCTGAACGCGGGCGGATTTTCCAATATCGGACTGGTGACGGACATTGGTGGTCCGAAACTTGACGGCAGCGGCGCATCGGGTGGCTAGGGCGTGGACACGGGGCATTATATTTCCGGCGCGGGCCATTTGGGTCTTATCGGCTGGCTTTTTCTCGGGGGAATATTCCAACCCGAGCCGAAGCCGTTTGAAATGACCGAGGTTTCCGTGATCACCGGCGCGGAGTTTGACGCGCTGATCGCAGCACAGGAGGCGCCCGAGCAATCAACCGAAGTGGCACAACCCGCCGCACCGGCAGAGCCACCGACCGAGACCCCACAAGTGCCCGTCCCCACAGACACGGCCATCGAACAGCCCGCGCCGGTGCAGACCGAAACACCGCCCGCCGACCCAACGCCGCAGGTTGCCGAACAAACACCGCCGCCGCAGGCAGAGGTGTCTGATCAGCCACCCGAGGCGCCAGAACCGCCCGGTGACGTGGCCGTGCTGGTGCCCGATATTGCACCGCGCCCGGTTCCGCGCCCCGCCCCGCGCGTCGCACCAGAGCCGGTGGCCCAGCCTGAACCGGAAGCAAAACCCGATCCGGTCGAAACCCCGGCGGTCACACCCGAGCCGTCCGAGGTGCCGACGCCGACACCTGCTGAACCGCAGGTAGCCACCGCGCCGGAAGAAGCGACAAGCGAAATTGTAACAGAGGCGACCAAAGCCCCGAAAGCGTCACCGCGCCCGCCCGGCAAAAGGCCTGCGGCGCCTGTCGTTGTGGCTGAGAAACCTGCTGATAAACCGGCCGAAACGCCTGTTAGTAAACCTGCCGAAAAACCGGCGGCCACGCCCGCCGAAAAGCCTGCCGAGAAACCGGCGGCAAAACCAGCGGACACACCTGCGGTGGACACCGACGCGGTCGCAAATGCGTTGGCCGAGGCATTGGGCGGCGCATCTGAACCCGCCGCAGCACCCAGCGGCCCGCCGCTGTCTGCCGGGGAAAAGGAATCGCTGCGCGTCGCTGTATCAAGCTGCTGGAACGTCGGCTCGCTGTCGTCAGAGGCGCTTCGGACCACGGTTGTGGTGACAGTAACGATGAACCAGGATGGCACGCCGATCACTGGCACCATCCAGCTTGCCAGCAGTTCGGGCGGTTCCGACGGGGCGGCAAAGCAGGCATTCGAGGCTGCGCGACGCGCGATTATCCGCTGTGGCGCGAAGGGTTATCAACTGCCACTGGAAAAATTCGGCCAATGGCAGAATATTGAAATGACGTTCAATCCCGAAAGGATGCGCATCAAATGAATATACGGATCTTAGGCATATGTCTGGCGCTGATCTGCGCAATCGCAGGTGTGGCACAAGCGCAGGACGGCCCATTGCGCATCACCATCGACGAAGGGATCATCGAACCCTTGCCCTTTGCGGTGCCCAGCTTTCAACCCGAAAGCGGCGAAGCAGGTCAGATGGCCGTCGATCTGGCGCGGGTGGTGTCAGAGGATCTGACCGGCACCGGCCTGTTCCGCGAAATCCCCGCCAGTGCCTTCATTTCCACCGTGAGCGATTTTAACGCACCGGTGCAATACGCCGATTGGAAAGCGATCAATGCGCAGGCGCTGGTGACCGGAGCCGTCAATGTTTCGGGCAATACGCTGAATGTGAAATTCCGGCTCTATGATGTGTTCTCGGGTGCGGAGTTGGGCGATGGCCTGCAATTCTCCGGTACGGTGGAGGGCTGGCGCCGCATGGCGCACAAGGTGGCTGATGCGGTTTACAGCCGGATCACCGGCGAAGGCGGCTATTTTGACAGCCGTGTCGTTTACGTTTCAGAAACCGGTCCCAAGGATGCGCGTCAGAAGCGGCTTGGCATCATGGATTATGACGGTGCGAATGTGCAGTTCTTGACTGATTCCTCGTCCATCGTGCTTGCGCCGCGGTTTTCGCCCAGTGGTGACCGGGTGCTTTACACCAGCTACGAAAGCGGTTTTCCGCGCATCTACGTGCTGGATATCGGCAGCGTGCAGCGCCGGTCGCTTGAAAGCGCGGAAGGCACGATGAGCTTTGCGCCGCGCTTTTCGCCCAGCGGGCAGACCGTGGTCTATTCCCTTACGCAGGGCGGCAACACCGACATCTACACAATGGACATCAACAGCGGGCAATCGGTGCGCCTGACCAACACGCCGGCAATCGAGACCGCCCCAAGCTTTTCACCAGAAGGCGATCGCATCGTGTTTGAAAGCGACCGATCGGGCAGCCAACAGCTTTATGTCATGCCGGTCACCGGCGGCGAGGCCACACGGATTTCGTTTGGCGAAGGCCGCTATGGCACGCCGGTGTGGTCTCCGCGCGGTGATCTGGTGGCCTTTACCAAACAGAACAATGGCCGTTTTCACATCGGTGTAATGCGTCTGGACGGGTCCGAAGAACGTCTGCTGACGGCGTCCTTTCTGGACGAGGGTCCGACCTGGGCACCAAATGGCCGGGTGATCATGTTCGCGCGTGAAACCCAAGGCGCGGGCGGGGCTTCCTCGCTTTATTCGGTGGATATCTCGGGGCGCAATCTGCGGCCCGTGCGCACACCCGAAGGCGGATCTGACCCGTCGTGGTCGCCGTTGCAAAAGTGATCGCGCGACACCGCGCGACCAGTTCCAATCGTGCGCAACCGCGCGAGCAGTACCAATCGTGCGCAACCGCGCGACCAGTTCCAATCGTGCGCAACCGCGCGAGCAGTACCAATCGTGCGCAACCGCGCGACGAATTCCAATCGTGCGCATCCGCGCACGGGCAATTCCAAATGAAACAAGGCTGTGCTACACAAGCCGCAAACAACAAAAACGCCACCAGATGAGAGGCAAAATTAGATGAACCGTATACTGACAGGCGCGCTCCTGATCGCAACGCTGGCCGTGACGGCC
>JAGXHC010000262.1 GCA_024636405.1 Sulfitobacter sp.
ATCTGGTGGCCCGTCTGAAGGGACGCAACACGCCGATCAAATCAGCGCTGCTGGACCAGCGTATCGTTGCGGGACTGGGAAATATCTATGTCTGCGAGGCACTTTACCGGGCGCGCATCAGTCCCGCGCGCAAGGCCGGCCACATATCGGCGGCACGCATTGCCGCGCTGGTGCCGATTATTCGCGATGTGCTGACCGAGGCAATTGAGGCGGGGGGATCATCCTTGCGCGACTTCCGGCAGGCAGACGGTGAACTGGGTTATTTCCAGCACCGCTTTGATGTTTACGGACGCGAGAATCAGCCCTGCCGCACGCCCGGTTGCACGGCGCAGATCAGCAGAATCGTGCAGGCCGGTCGTTCGTCGTTCTACTGTGCGCAATGTCAAAGATAGCTTGAAACGGTATCGGTGCGTGGTATTCACGGTGTCCTGAGCGCAACAACAAAGAGCATCCTTCATGGCTTATGAAACGATCATTCTGGACGTCGACAGCCATGTGGCGCTGATCACGCTGAACCGGCCTGACGCGCTTAATGCGCTGAACGACCAATTGATGAGCGAGCTGGCCGACGCGCTGAAAGGCGCGCAGGATAACGAAAAGGTCCGCTGCATCGTCATCACCGGTTCGGAAAAGGCTTTTGCCGCCGGCGCCGACATCGCGATGATGCGCGACAAAAGTTTCGTTGATGCCTTTGCAGGCGATCTGTTCACCCCGGAAACGGATCAGATCATGCGCATTCGCAAACCGATCATCGCTGCCGTATCTGGTTATGCTTTGGGTGGGGGGTGTGAGCTGGCGATGATGTGCGATTTCATCATCTGCTCTGAAACCGCCAAGTTCGGCCAGCCGGAAATCAATCTGGGCGTGGTTGCGGGCATTGGCGGCACCCAGCGCCTCACACGCCTGGTGGGCAAGTCCAAGGCGATGGACATGAACCTGACCGGACGCTTCATGGATGCCACGGAGGCAGAGCGATCGGGTCTGGTCAGCCGGGTCGTGCCGGTCAAGAAGTTGATGGAAGAGGCAATGAGCGCAGCAGGCAAGATCGCCGAGAAATCAATGATTTCGACGATGGTGGTCAAGGAGGCTGTTAACCGCGCCTACGAAGTGCCGCTGCGCGAGGGGCTGTTGTTTGAACGGCGGATGTTCCATGCCCTGTTCGCGACCGAAGATCAAAAGGAAGGCATGTCTGCCTTTCTGGAAAAGCGCGAAGCGCAGTTCCGCGACAAGTAGCTGGATACCGGCCCGGATTTACGGGTTTGCAAAGGGCGGTCGCCTGCAGTATAGGCGGCTCCATACATGCGCGTGCAGCCCGCTCTGGCTAGAATCACCTTACCGGTTTTCCGGTCCGGGTTTGGCATCACGCTATCACAACGCAATGCACTGAACCTGAAGGCTGATCCTCATGGCAAATACCCCACAAGCAAAGAAACGCGCACGTCAGAACGAAGCGCGTTTTCAGATCAACAAAGCGCGTCGTTCGCGCATCCGCACCTATCTGCGCAAAGTCGAAGAAGCGATTGCTTCGGGCGACAAGGACGCAGCGACGACAGCCCTCAAGGTTGCACAGCCTGAGCTGATGCGCGGCGTCACAAAGGGTGTTTTCCACAAGAACACTGCATCGCGGAAAATGTCCCGTCTTGCAGCGCGGGTTAAAACCCTGGGTTGAACTTTTGAGAATCACCTAAACTGTAAAAAACAGGGCGTCGCGTTGCGGCGCCTCTTTTTGTTGAGGTATGGCCGATTTGCTGCGCCAGAGATTCTTTTCCCGGAAAGCACGAGTCAAGTTGGAAGATGTATTGAAGCACACCCATCCTCCTTGCTACGACTGTCTTGCGATTCATGTCGCATGGGGGGACAGGCCCTGCGGATCAAAGCGCGCCCACTTGGCGCATACCTGATCCAAGGGGATGTGCAGGAACGGGTTTGTTCACTTTCCTGCAAGTCTGCGAATGTTGCTGCCAGCACGTTTGCCCTGTCGTTAAGTTGTGAGCGGACGGAACTGTCCGGCTATGTTTGGCGCCTGTCTGGTGCGCCGGCGTGCCGGTCGGTCCAATAAGTAAATGTCCGAAAAGACAAGCGGCCGGTTTCCCGATGGGACCGGGCAGGTCGGCTGTTGTCTTTTTGAATAAGCGATCGTGTGTGCCGGATATCCGCCCGGCATTGCACGCAAGATATTGGGGACCAAAGGGCGCATATGACACAGGATCAATGGGGCAGCATACGACAGCGGTTATTAAAGACTGTCGGGCAAAACAATTTCACAACCTGGATCGAGCCGCTTGCGCCCGGGAGTGTTTCAGACGGTGTGGTGACCCTCTATGTCCCGACGAATTTCTTTGGCAATTATGTCAGCCAGAATTTTTCGGATCTGATCCTGCATGAGATCAGGACTGACAATCCCGCGGTCAGCCGTCTGAATTTTTCGCTCGCGCCGCAGCAGGCCAATGCGCCTGACAAACCTGCCCCGGTCGCACGTCGTACAAATTCGGTTCAGAACAGCACTGCACAGAGACAGGCTGCCGCGAACCCGCTGAACACAGCGCCGCTTGATCCCCGGTTCAGCTTTGACAACTTTGTTGTGGGCAAACCGAACGAGCTGGCCCATGCCGCAGCGCGCCGTGTGGCCGAAGGTGGTCCGGTGACGTTCAATCCGCTGTTCCTTTATGGCGGCGTCGGGCTGGGCAAGACGCACCTGATGCACGCGATTGCCCAAGAGCTTCGGCTGCGTAAGCCTCAGATGAATGTGCTTTATCTGTCGGCCGAGCAGTTCATGTACCGTTTCGTCCAAGCGCTGCGGGACCGCAAAATGATGGATTTCAAGGAAATTTTCCGCTCTGTCGATGTGCTGATGGTCGATGACGTTCAGTTCATCGCCGGCAAGGACAGCACGCAGGAAGAGTTCTTTCATACCTTCAATGCGCTGGTTGATCAGCACAAGCAGATCATCATCTCGGCGGATCGCGCGCCGGGTGAGATCAAGGATCTTGAGGACCGTGTGAAATCGCGTTTGCAATGTGGTCTGGTCGTGGACCTGCACCCGACAGATTACGAACTTCGGCTGGGCATTCTGCAAAGCAAGGTCGAGGTACAGCGTCAGACCTATCCCGGTCTTGAGGTTGAACATGGCGTGCTGGAATTTCTGGCGCTGCGCATCACCAGCAACGTGCGCGTTCTGGAAGGCGCGTTGACGCGGCTGTTTGCCTTTGCGTCACTTGTCGGTCGCGAGATCAACATGGAACTTACGCAGGACTGTCTGGCAGATGTGCTGCGGGCATCCGAGCGCAAGGTGTCCGTTGAGGAAATCCAGCGCAAGGTCAGTGAACATTACAACATCCGTCTGAGCGATATGATTGGCCCCAAACGTCTGCGCAGCTATGCGCGGCCACGTCAGGTGGCGATGTACCTGTGCAAACGCATGACCAGCCGGTCTTTGCCAGAGATCGGTCGCCGGTTCGGCGGGCGTGATCATACCACGGTCATGCACGGGGTGCGCCGCATCGAAGAGCTGAAACAGAGCGACGGTCAGATTGCGGAAGATCTTGAATTGCTGCAACGCGCACTGGAAGCCTGACACATCGGCACGCGGGTTCCGAAGCGAAGCCCTTGACGGGACAGCGTTTCCCCCCGACAACTCAACAAAGGTCTTGTGAAAGCGTCGGAACCGGGTAATTTGCCTCTCCCGGCTGTTCCGAGGGGAGAAGGCACATGAAATTCAGCATCGAACGCGCGGCCCTGCTGAAGGCCGTTTCTCAGGCACAGTCGGTGGTGGAGCGGCGCAACACCATTCCGATCCTCGCGAACGTGCTGATCGAAGCCGAAGGCAGTGACGTGTCGTTCCGTGCAACTGACCTTGATATCGAGGTGGTGGACAAAGTCGGCGCGCAGGTCGAACGTGCCGGGGCGACAACGGTGTCCGCGACCATGCTGCACGAGATTGTGCGCAAACTGCCTGACGGGGCGCTGATCAACCTGACATCTGACAATGCAGCGGGTCGTCTTACGGTAGAGGCTGGACGATCCAACTTTTCGCTCGCGACATTGCCGCGAGAAGACTTTCCTGTGATGGCATCGTCTGAATATACATCAAACTTCAGCGCGCCCGCCCCGGTGTTGCGGCGGTTGTTCGACAAGTCCAAATTTGCGATCTCCACTGAAGAAACCCGGTATTACCTTAATGGTGTCTATATGCACATCTCCGAATCGGAGGGTGGCAAGGTGTTGCGCTGCGTGGCAACAGATGGTCACCGTCTGGCACGTATTGACGCCGAGATGCCTGAAGGGGCTGCCGACATGCCCGGTGTTATCGTGCCGCGCAAAACTGTGGGCGAGCTTCGCAAGCTTCTGGATGATGACGACATGAAAATCGCGGTTTCCGTATCAGAAACCAAGATCCGCTTTGCCACGCCGGAGATCACGCTGACTTCCAAGGTGATTGACGGAACATTCCCCGACTACACCCGCGTCATTCCACAGGGCAATACCCGGAAAATGGAGGTCGACGCCGCGGATTTTGCGCGCGCCGTGGACCGTGTGGCAACCGTCAGTTCAGAACGGTCGCGGGCCGTGAAGCTGCAACTTGACGAAGACCGGTTGATCCTGTCGGTAAATGCACCGGACAGTGGTGCCGCTGAAGAAGAATTGGCTGTGGCCTATTCCGACGAACGGCTGGAGATCGGCTTTAACGCCAAATACCTGCTGGAAATCGCGTCGCAAGTGGACCGGGAAAACGCAGTGTTCCTTTTCAACTCATCCGGAGATCCGACGTTGATGCGCGAAGGCAATGACACGTCTGCCGTCTATGTCGTCATGCCGATGCGTGTCTGAGGACACCGACATTTCCCAAAGACCCAGACCGCCTTCTTATTTAGATAACGATCCGCATGGGTAGTCTCTATCTCTCGCGGCTGACGCTGTCGCATTTTCGGTCGCATCGACGCGCGGTCATCGACTGCGATGACCGCTCGGTTGCGATATACGGTGACAACGGTGCCGGAAAAACCAACATCATTGAGGCGCTGTCGCTTCTGTCTCCGGGGCGTGGCCTGCGTCGCGCCAGCGCTGAGGACATGACACGCCGCCCCGAAGCTGTGGGGTGGAAAATGACGGCGGTCCTGCACGCCATGCACCAAACCCACGAGATCGAAGTCTGGTCTGAGGGTGGCGCGTCCCGGCAGGTTCGTATCGACGGCAAGGCGGCGCCGCAGACGACACTGGGGCGCATTGCGCGGGTCTTATGGCTGATACCGGCGATGGACAGGCTCTGGATTGAGGGCGCGGATGGTCGGCGGCGGTTTTTGGACCGTGTGACGCTCAGTTTTTTGCCAGATCATGCCGAACTGTCGCTGAGCTATGAAAAGGCGATGCGCGAACGCAATCGGCTGCTCAAGGACATGGTGCGAGAGCCATCGTGGTATGCCGCACTTGAGGCCCGCATGGCCGAGGCCGGCGCACAGATCCACGCCAACCGGCTGCACGCGCTGGAGGCGCTCGCCACAGCACAGGCAGAAGCGAAAACGTCCTTTCCCACCGCAACGCTGGAGCTTGTCTGCGACATGCCTGTGCAGACGGATACCCTGCGTGCCGCGCTGTCGGACAACCGCGGGCGTGATCTGGCGGCAGGCAGGACGCTTATCGGGCCGCACCGGGCCGAACTGCACGGCGTCTATGCGGCCAAGGGCGTGGCCGCGCGGGATTGTTCCACCGGCGAACAAAAGGCGCTGCTGGTATCGCTGATCCTCGCCAATGCGCGCGCCATCGCGGCCGACTTTGGCGCCCCACCACTGGTGCTGCTGGACGAAGTTGCGGCACACCTGGATGCCACAAGACGCGCAGCACTTTATGATGAGTTGGACGCCCTGGGCGCACAAGCTTGGATGACAGGCACGGGGCCTGAGCTTTTTGCCGAACTTGGCGACCGCACGCAGCGGCTTGAAGTTTCTGATGCTGCCGGAGATTCAGCCGTAAGGACGATCAATTGACCATTTCGGCCCCTGACCTGTTGCTTTATTGCGGCGCTCTTGTCGTTCTTTTCCTCACACCGGGGCCAGTGTGGCTGGCGATGATGGCACGCGCACTGTCGGGCGGATTTCGCGCGGTATGGCCGCTGGCGGTGGGCGTGTCTATCGGTGACATGTTGTGGCCGCTGGTGGCGGTGCTGGGCATTGCCTGGATCCTGTCAGTTTTTGATATTTTCATGGCGGTTCTGCGCTGGGTCGCTTGCGGCGTCTTCATCGCGATGGGTGCTGCGTTGATCCACCAAGCCAGCGCCAAGATCAGCACAAACAGTCGGCTGACCCGTCCCGGCATGTGGCCGGGTTTTCTGGCCGGACTGGTGGCAATTCTGGGCAATCCAAAAGCGGTCCTTTTCTACATGGGTGTGTTGCCGGGCTTTTTTGATCTGCGGGTTGTGACAGCGGCAGATGTGATTGCCATCGTCGCTGTTTCCGTTGCAATCCCGCTGGTGGGAAACCTGCTGCTGGCTGGCTTTGTCGGCCATATCAGAGGTTTTATGACCTCTCCCGGAACGCTGCGGCGGATCAATCTGGTCTCTGGTGGACTACTGATTGCAGTTGGGTTGCTGATCCCCCTGCTGTGACACAAAATCTTGTGTCATGCGCGTGACATCCCCCTGCAAAACCACTATAAATCGTGCAATAGAAAAGGGTTTTTCCGAATGTCCGAGATCGAGCAAGCAGCGCAGGAATATGGCGCGGATTCCATCAAGGTTTTGAAGGGGTTAGAAGCAGTTCGAAAGCGTCCCGGCATGTATATCGGAGACACGGACGACGGCTCTGGCCTGCACCACATGGTTTACGAGGTCGTGGACAACGGCATTGACGAAGCGCTGGCCGGTCATGCGGATGCGGTGACTGTGACAATCCACGATGACAGCTCTGTTTCAGTCAGCGATAACGGGCGCGGCATCCCCGTGGGCATCCACGAAGGCGAAGGCGTTTCCGCAGCAGAGGTCATCATGACCCAGCTGCACGCGGGCGGTAAATTCGACAGCAACTCCTACAAGGTATCGGGCGGCTTGCACGGTGTTGGCGTGTCCGTCGTGAATGCCCTGTCAGATTGGCTTGAACTGCGCATCTGGCGCGAAGGCAAGGAACACGTCGCACGGTTCGAGGGTGGTTTCACCGTGGAGCACCTTAAGGTCGTGGGCGACACCGACCGCACCGGAACCGAGGTCCGTTTCATGGCCTCTACCGGCACCTTCTCCAATCTGGAGTACGTGTTTGAGACGCTGGAAAAACGCTTGCGCGAACTGGCCTTCCTGAACTCGGGCGTGCGGATCATCCTCAACGACGAGCGCCCCGTAGAACCGCTCAGGACCGAATTGATCTATGAGGGCGGCGTTAAGGAATTCGTCAAATACCTGGACCGTCACAAGTCATCGATCATGCCCGAGCCGATCTTTATCACCGGTGAAAAGGATGACATCGGTGTCGAGGTCGCAATGTGGTGGAACGACAGCTATCACGAAAACGTCCTGCCGTTTACCAACAACATACCGCAGCGCGATGGCGGGGCGCACATGGCCGGCTTTCGCGGCGCATTGACCCGCACGATCAACAATTACGCACAGTCCAGCGGCATCGCGAAGCGGGAAAAGGTGTCCTTTACCGGCGATGATGCGCGCGAGGGTCTGACCTGCGTTCTGTCCGTCAAGGTCCCCGACCCGAAATTTTCCAGCCAGACCAAGGACAAGCTGGTCAGTTCCGAAGTGCGGCCTGCCGTGGAAGGGCTGGTGAACGAAAAACTCGCCGAATGGTTCGAGGAAAACCCCCAAGAGGCGCGTATCGTGGTCAGCAAGATCATCGAGGCCGCTCACGCCCGCGAAGCCGCACGCAAGGCCCGCGACCTGACCCGGCGCAAGACCGCGATGGATGTTAATTTTCTTGCGGGCAAGCTTAAGGACTGCTCCGAGAAAGACCCGTCAAAGACCGAAGTCTTCCTTGTCGAGGGCGACTCCGCTGGCGGCTCTGCACAAACCGGAAGAGACCGGCAAACACAGGCCATCCTGCCGCTGAAGGGCAAGATCCTGAACGTCGAGCGCGCCCGCTTTGACAGGATGCTGGGAAGCCAGGAAATCGGCAACCTTGTCATGGCGCTTGGCACCGGCATTGGTCGGGACGAATTCAACATAGCCAAGCTGCGCTACCACAAGATCGTCATCATGACGGACGCGGACGTGGACGGTGCACACATTCGGACGCTGTTGCTGACGTTCTTCTTCCGCCAGATGCCGCAGTTGATTGAAAATGGGCATCTCTACATCGCACAGCCCCCGCTGTACAAAGTGACACGCGGCAAATCCGAGGTTTACCTCAAGGATCAGCCCGCGATGGAAGATTACCTGATCGGTCAGGGTATCGAAGGCGCGATGCTGCGGCAGGGCAATGGCGAAGAAATCAGCGGTCAGGATCTGGCGCGCGTTGTCGATCTGGCCCGCCAGATGCGCCGCGTGGTCGATGCCTTCCCCACCCATTATCCGCGTCATATCCTTGAACAGGCCGCCATCGCCGGGGCGTTCGTTCCCGGTGCAGTCGATGCTAACCTGCAAGGCGTGGCCGACAAAGTCGCACAACGGCTTAACCTGATTGCATTCGAATATGAACGCGGTTGGCATGGCCGGATCACGCAGGACCATGGCATTCGGCTGGCCCGCATCCTACGCGGCGTCGAAGAAGTGCGCACGCTTGACGGCCGCATGATGCGGTCCGGAGAAGCCCGGCGTTCGGGTAGTTTTACAGAGCACTTGCAGGAGGTCTACGACCTGCCTGCAACGCTGGTGCGCAAGGACCGTTCGCAACTGATCCACGGACCGCTTGACCTGCTGGATGCGATCCTCACCGAAGGCGAAAAGGGCCTGTCGCTGCAACGCTACAAAGGCTTGGGAGAAATGAACCCCGAGCAGCTTTGGGAAACCACCCTGGACCCCGACGCGCGGACATTGTTGCAGGTCAAAGTCGACGATATGGCAGAGGCGGATGATCTGTTCACCAAACTGATGGGCGACGTCGTGGAACCCCGCCGCGAGTTCATCCAGCAAAACGCGCTGAACGTGGAGAACTTGGATTTTTGATGGAGTGTAGGGAAGCGGGTATTTTTTCGCGTCGCGCATAACTTTGCGCGTCGCTGATGGGACCTGAAATGCTGAAACCGAATTTTTCAATACCTTACATGATATTAACGTTCAACAAACGGTGGCTTTAGGGCGCTCCATGCAGAAGCAGCAATCGGCGGCTTTGAAATTATTTGCCGAATATTGCATTGATTGACTGTTTATGGAGACGGGCCAGACACAGGATGGAAACGTTTCCATTGAGATGTTACGGCCGTTACATAATTGATACGTCATCGAAAACATTTCATGGTTACTGCTCACCTATAAGGTTCCCCCTGAACCCGCCGCCAAACGGGTAGCCCTTTGGCGCAAGCTGAAGGGGATGGGGGTGGCCTATCTTCAGAACGGGGTCTGTCTTCTGCCCAAAACAGACGATTACATTCGCCGCCTCACGACAATGCTTGAATGGTCCACAGCAGGCCCCGCCGTCGGGGCTGCCTTTCTGGCCTCGAAAATTATCTACTTATCAGCCGATTAAGTAGTCTCGGACCTCGGCGGCTTACAATGGCAAATGCCTACATTCTGTACTTGGCGGGCAACCATCTGCCGTGGTTCATTGGCAGAGAAATTAACGGCCAGCAGTTGAACAGAGTAGTTGAAAAAGCGCCAGATCCTGTCCAACAGATGCGGCAAAGCTCGGCAGCGCTCAGGTCAACCGAGTAGCACTGTTACGCCGTACGTTCGGTGCGTCTGCAAACTCGTGCACTAGGGTATCAAGAACCAATTCTATCTTTACCACTGCCTGGGGCCGGGTTTTCATGCCACGCAGTTCGCGGGCCAGCGCAGATCCCTTTGTTGTGACTTTATCCGCGAGGATCAGCAGGGTCATTTCGCGCAAGCGGTGCAACACATGATCCGCAGCGTCAGGTTCCATGCCCACAAAAAGTCCCTCGGGAACAGCGCACTGAGCCAGAATGTCCTTTAGCAAGGGTCCGTGCTTTGATGTTTCTGCCCGTGCAAGGCAGACATCCATCGCCTCCGCAATTCCGCTATGAAATTCTTGCAGCGGGCAGTAGGCCGTCTGTGACGAAAAACCGAGGTATCGGTCAAAGGAAAGAAGCCCGGTGTCACCGGACCCATATTTAATCACAAGCCCGTCAAGGGCCAATTCGATGCGCCTAAATGTGCCTAGGGCATTGTGGAGGCTGATGGATGCTTCGAACAAGACCAGTTGCACCAGATCCTTTGGCGGCATCTCGCAGGATATACGCGAGATGCCATGCTGGCGCGCGCCTTTGTAGCTGAGCGAGAGGCGCGCGCTGCCATCATTCCGCAAATCTATGGTGAAATTTCTTGCTGACATAGCAGCGGTATACGCCTTCCGGATGGGGCTTCAAGGTCTGCGATATCGCCGGGCCACCGCGCAACTGGATTGACATCGCCAGCGCATCACTCAGTTCATCACGCGTGGCAAAAGCTACCGGAGATCGCGCCATTCAGAGTACGCAGCCCGCTGCGGGTTTCGGTAATGATCAAAGCGCGTTAAAGCAGGATTGCGTTTTCGGCATCTCATTTTTTGCGGTTTTTTAACTACTTCAGACCATTGCGAGCGATGTAGATGGACAGATCCAGAATGATCTGCCCGCGTGCCCGCGCGATTGCATTTGGCCCGCCTTTCGGGTCGAATGGCACGGAGAGTTCGAACAGGCCCGATCGTTCTCGACCACCGTCGGGCACCGCGACAAAATACTGTCCCGATGTGCGAAATTCACCTGCGGCGCGGGCGACCAGTTCGGCAAAGCGCACTTCCAGCCGGGCATCGGGATAGGCTTCGAACGGCCAAGGCTCGGATGCAACGCGCCGACCTGTCAACCGAGCGAGATTCTGGCTTAGCTCCAACGCGACGGCACGTTCGGGCGCATCAGCCCAAAGCACGTCGGAGGAACTGATCAATGTGCCGTCGTCGCCTTGCAGGCTGATTTCATCCGACGCCGCGTAGCTGGGCAGGGAAACATCCCGGACCTCAACCGAAGCAAAGCCGATCCGTACCTGTTCGGTGACGGCAGGTGCCTGAACCGGAAACCGTTCCGCGTTGCCACAGGCCGCCAAAAGCAGAGCCAGCCCAAATGTCGCAAAATATCGTACAAGTGTCATCAGTTACCGTCCCAGCAAAAGCGAATTGGGGTTACGTTCAATGGTCTTGGCAAGGGAAGCAAGGGCATCAGCCGCTTTCTGGATATCACGCAGCGTTTCCTGCGCGGAGCGGCTAAGCTGATCACCCTTGTTATAGCCTTCAATGGTCGTGCTGGCCTGTGCGAACAGCCGTGTCAGCCGATCGACAATCTGCGGCAGATCCTTGGCCGACTCCGCGATGCTGTCTGCCGCGTTTCTGGCAGAAGCCAGCGTTTGATTGACGTTTGCCACCGCGCCGCCTTCGCGCAATTCCTGCAAGGTAAAGTTCAGCTCATCCAATGCGCGCTTGAGTGATCCGGGCAGGGCAATGGCGTCTTCAGTACCAATCACGGCGTCCGCCGACTTGGTCAGCGCGGTCAATTCCGCCAACAAGGCTTCAACCTCCAGCGATTCTGCCTTTGCTGCCACTGCTTTGATCTGCTCGACTAGCTCTGGCACGCCATCCACCGAACTGCTGACCGTGTCTGCGGCATCTGCGGCCGTGTCCAGAACCTCCATCAAACGTGCGGTAATCTGAGGCAGGGTCTTTGTTGTAGCGGCAATATCGGTTGCCGCGGACCGGGCAGAGGCGAGGGTCTGATTGATGTCGCGCACGGCGCCACCCTCACGAAGCTCGCGCAATGTGCTATAGACTTCTTCGACCGCATCCTTAAGTGCTGTAGGCAGACGCGCGGCATCCTCAGACGACAGGATTGCATCTGCCGATCCGACAAGGGTCGTGACCTGCGCGACCAGTTCTTCGATGTTCAGTGCTTCGGCCTTTTTCGTCAGCGTCTGCAGATCCTCTATCAACTCAGGCACGCCTTCGACGGACGCGGTCACTGAATCTGCTGAGGTCGCGATTGTGTCCACGGCCGCAAGCAGCCGTTCGGCCAGTCGTTCGCGTTCCAGCGTCGCAACAAGCGCTTCGACCCGGACCAGCGTTGCATTCAGGGCGACCGGGATATTCTGCACATCATCGGACCGCACCAATCCCTGCAAATCGCTCAGCAACAGGCGAACATCCTGTGGCGTTTCGCGAAGATCTTCATCCGAAACCAGTGCCTCGGCGGAATTCAGGAACGAAATGGCACTGTTCAAAAGCTCTTCGATGGGAAGATTGTTGATCCGCGAAAACACGCCCTCGACGGTGGCAGCCGCGTCGGAGGTTTCGCTTTTGGTTGTAGGCAAAAGCGGCAGCAGATCGTCCCGCATCTGAATGGCAGTACGCGGCGCATCCGGCACCACAGCCAGTTCAACCTTGAGCCCCCCTGTCAGCAAGCTGGCGGAGGTGAGCCGAGCACGCAAACCATTCACGACCCGGTCCTGCAGAAACCTGAGCGCATTGGCGGCTGTTACTTCGCCCGGCAGTCCAAGCCGTGCAGGCTGAATCGACAGCGTTACGTTCAGCCGGACGCGGCTGTCGCCGAACTGGTTGTAGTCAACAATACCCGACAGCGTTTCAACTTCGCCGATGGCAAGTCCGCTGAGTTCAACCGGGGCACCAACCGCGAGGCCCGACACATTGTCATCGAAGATCACGCTCACCTTGAGGGGCTCAACCTCGGATGCGTTGAACACGGAGTTGCGCGCGGTTTCCTTGTCCGGGAATATCTCGAATACCGTGCCATCCTGAACCCTGCCACCGCCGGACACGAAGGTATCAAAGGTGATGCCGCCGCCAACCAACGTCGCCAATGAGGAAAAGTCGATTTCAGCGCCGGACGGACCGATGTTGACGCTGAAACCGGACGCGTCCCAGAACCGGGTCGTCGCATTGATAAGATTTCGATGTTCTTCAAAAATCAGCGCTTCGACGATGGCGTAATTGCCCCGCGGCGCGATCTTGGCGCGTCCGACGCGACCCACTTCGATGCCTCGAAACAGGATCGGTGCATCATCGGTCAACTGGCCATTGGCAACCGTGCGGAATGCAATCTGAAGCCCCGACTGTCCCGGTCTGATCAGCGGCGCGTCTGTCGCACCCTGAAACCGCGTGGCAGGTTGCCCGACCTGTTCATCCCATGAACCCTCAATGTGCACGCCGCTCAGAACGGTGCTGAGCCCGGTAATTCCCTGTGCAGTCACCTTGGGCGTCACAATCCAGAAAACGGCGCTGCTGTCGATATAGGGGGCCACGCCTTTGTCCACACGGACGGTTGCCACGACCTTGTCCAACCCTTCGGTAAAGCCGACCTTTTCGACCCGTCCCACGGTAATATCGCGATACCGCAATTCGGTTTCGCCGGCTGCAATGCCAGCGCCGCTTGCGAACTCAATCTGGATCTCGGGCCCGCGTTCGCTGTAAGAACGCCACGCCACGCCGAGCGCCACAAGAAGCGCGAGCAGAGGGATCAGCCAGATCACCGAGGCACCGCTCAGGAACACCTTGCGGGCCGGCGCTACCGATACTTCGGGTGGTGTATCAGTCATTGTCGCCCGGCCCCCCAGCCTTCGCTTGCGCGTCCCAGATCAGCCGGGAATCAAATGCCTGCGCAGACAGCATGGTGAAAATCACCGAAAGCGCAAAAAATATGCTCGCCACGCCAGGATTGATGGCCGCCAGTGTCTTGAGTTGCACAAGTGAAGACAAGATCGCAACCACAAAGATATCAATCATCGACCAGCGTCCGATATACTCCACAAGTTCATACATGTACTGCCGATGATGATTGGATGCGCGCGACGGATACTTCACCCCGATCGCGAGAAACGCGATCGCCCAGAATTTGCCCAACGGGATCGCCACGGAGGCGACAAGAATGATAATTGCCACGCCCCAGTTGCCATGTTGCGCAAGTTCTACCGCACCTCCGACGATGGTGCTTTCGTGGGTCTGAAAAAGCGTGCGGGTCGACAGCATGGGAAAGACATTCGCCGGGACATAACAGATCAAACCCATCACCCAATAGGCCCAGACCCGCTGAATGCTCAGCCGGTCCCGCGACACAAGCACATGACCGCAACGCCCGCAGGTCTGCGTGCCCAGCGGCCACGCTTTTGTACATCGTGTACAGGCAACCAGTCCCATCTCGCGGGCAGTCAGGATTTTTTCGGGTGTTCCAGAGAGTTCCATACAGACCATTTACACAAAAAACTATCCTGAGCGATCAATAGAACGACCAGTATACCAAACATCCAGAATGCAGGACCAAAACCCACATTCGCCAGATCGCTCACCTTGACCAGGGCGACGGCGCAACCGATGGCGAATATCTCGGCCATGGACCAGGGGCGCAATGCTTCAGACATCCGGAACGCCCTGATCGCGTGCCGGGCGGGCGGAAGATCAAGCACGACGGGAATAAGCACGTAAAGCGTCAGAAGAACCCGCGCCAGCGGCACAAAGATGATCAACGCCGCCGTTGCCAGCGACAGCAAGATCATTGGCCCTCCGGAAAACGCAAGCGCCGCGTCGATGATCGACACTGCGTTCTTGTTGCCAGCCGCGTCAATCTTGAGAAACGGGAAAAACGATGCGCCCACGATCAGGATCAATACCGACAGGGCGACCGCGATTATGTACAGCCCTGCGTTGCGCCGCGGAGTGATCAAAACTTTGTGACACCGCTGACAAACTGCCCGCTCGCCGTGCGCCGGCTTTTTGAGCCGGTACGCAGCATCGCATTGCGGACAGACAATGATCTCAGTCAGCGCTGTTTCAGTCTCTGATTGGGGCAAATCCTTCATGTTTCGTGAATATATGATCTGGCGGACCGATGGTATACATAATTGCGCTGACAACACGGCGAGCGACCACAGATGTGGCAGATTGGCGCGACCTCGCTTGTGCGGACACAATAGGGAACGACAGGCGATCCAAATCGTTTGTCCATCAGAATACCTTTTTAAACACTAAGAGTGAGGTAAATGATGACAGATATTTCCAATGCAAAAATCCTGATCCTTTCCACCAACGGGTTCGAGCAATCCGAACTTGAAACACCGTTGAAGGAACTCAAGGCGCGGGGTGCAATTGTGCATGTCGCTTCGCCGGACGGTAATGATATCAAAGGTTGGGACAAGGACGACTGGGGTGGCACGGTTGCCGTTGATCTGCCTCTTTCTGCCGTGATGGTTGAGGACTATAATGCAATCGTGCTGCCCGGCGGCCAGATCAATCCTGACATCCTGCGTGTCAACAAGGACGCAGTTTCGCTGATCCGCTCCTTTGCGGACGCGGGCAAGGCTGTCGCGGCAATCTGTCACGCGCCTTGGCTGCTGATTGAAGCGGGTATCATTTCTGGCCGCAAGGCGACGTCTTATGGCTCCATTGCCACTGACATGAAGAATGCTGGCGCGAAATGGGAAGACAGTGAGGTCGTGGTCGACAATGGCATCATAACAAGCCGGTCGCCGGAAGATCTTGATGCCTTCGTGGTTAAGATTGTCGAAGAAATTGAAGAGGGCAAACACGGCCGCGGCGCAGCCTGACATTCAGATGCACTGGCACAGAAATCCCGGTCCTCTGGATCGGGATTATCCCAGCAAAGTCGCCAATTCAGCGCCTTCAAAACCCAGATTTTGCAATATTGCAGCCGTGTCTGCCCCGATCGCAGTCGGCGCCTGAGGGGCGGCAGGGACTGATCTGCCAAACCGTGGTGCCACAGATGCCTGATCCTGTCCGCCGACGCGAACGTATGATTTTCGGCTCTTTGCGTGCGGATGATCACGGGCCTCAGAGAAAGTCAGAACCGGCGCAACACAGGCATCCGTGCCTTCGAAGATTTCGGCCCATTCATCCCGCGGACGCGTTGCAATGACCTTTGCAAATTCATCACAGCGGGCAGGCCATGTTTCGGCATCATTTTGAGTGTCGATATATGTCGCTGGCAGACCCAATTTTTCCAGTAACAGAGCATAAAACTGTCGCTCCAGCGCGCCGACGGACAGGAACTTGCCATCCGAGCAGGTGTAGCAGCGATAGAATGGCGCGGCGCCGTCCAGCCAGTTCGACTGTCGCTTTTCGGTCCATTCCCCCCGCGACAACATCGTCGCGATCAGCCCTGTCATTGCGGGTACGCCTTCGACCATTGCCGCGTCCACGACCTGACCTTTTCCGGACAGGCCACGCTCAATCACCGCCGCCAGCAAGCCGAACAGCAGAAACATGGTGCCGCCTCCGTAGTCCGCGACCATGTTCAACGGCGGCACAGGTGGACGATCAGCAGCACCCATGGCGTGCAAAACACCCGTCAGCGCAAGATAATTAATGTCATGTCCCGCCGTCTGCGCCAGTGGACCGTCCTGACCCCAGCCCGTCATGCGTCCGTAAATCAGCGACGGATCGCAGTCTTTGGGGCCGATGCCCAACCGCTCCATCACGCCGGGACGAAAGCCTTCGATCAGGATGTCACTTTGTGCGATCAACCGCCGCGCGGCTTCGATGCCAAGCGGTGATTTCAGGTTCAGAATGACGGACCGCTTGCCACGCCGATTGATCTCGGTCGGATCCCCCGGGGCCGCCGCGCGGTCCACCGTGATCACGGACGCCCCAAGGTCGGCCAAAAGCTGTCCGGCCAGCGGGGCAGGCCCGAGACCCGAAAATTCAACCACTTTCAATGACGCCAACGGTCCTGTCATCGGATCAGGCCGCGCCGGGGATACGCACACTGCGTCCCCCCTCGATGAAGTTTTCCAGCGACAAGGGCCAGACCGTGCCGGGCCAACGCAATTCCATCTCTCGTTTGCGGGGGCGGTAGACAGCGGTGTAAAGCGTGCCAAATCCTGCATTGAACGCAGTGGAATAAAGCGGCGGCCTGAGAAAGGCGCTGACGAATTTCTCTTCAGGGTCGCGGTGCAGGCGCAGACGGTGCAGCAGAAACCTTTCGCGTTCCACCGTGGCGGTGAATCTGGCGTGGCTGACCCATTCTACGTTTTCCTGATGGTTGGTCGCGACGGCAGCATGGGTAATAAGCGTGGGCCGATCCGGGGCCATCATGGCCGTCAAATATTTGCGTTTCGCATCCAAAACGGTGACATTATAGCTCATATGCGTGGGCACGCGCGACAAAACGGCGCCAGCCTGTTCCGTCGTTTCGCAAGTTTGCAGGACGTATCGTAGGATCAGCGGCACACCGAACCCTTCGCCAACCACACGCCGTCCACCAAACGTCAGCGAAATCGCCAACCCGGCATCGTTCACCCCGTCCACCAGCCCCCACAGCCCGTCAGAGGTGCCCATCACACGCCGCCCTTGCCAGTTGGTGTTCAACACCAGCGAATCGAACGCATTGGCATTGTAGTCGTAATTCCGCACCATCACCGGCTCCTTACCGGACCAGATCGCCTGCGAGCAGGCACTTAGATAGGGCGGCGGGCAATGAAAGCTGAGAAACCGTGCGGCATGATCACCGCCGCCCGCAAGCGCGCACAACTCATCATAAAGCGGCACGATTTCGGGCATATGTTCGCGCAAGGCGCGCAGGCTCTGGGCATAGGTGGGGCGTGCGGCCTCGCCTTCCTTCAGCCACCAACGTCGGTAGTCCGGCCAATATTCAGCGAAGAGCCCGGCCCATTTCGGGCCGGGCAGATCTTCGGACAGGGCGCGCCATAACATGGGCTGGCCTTTCAGGTTTACATGATCTTGAACGCAGGCTCCGCCAGCGCCGGACCGGCCTCTGCCACCGGCAGCGGTTTACCGTCCACGGATTGCTTGATGCCGTGAATCCACTTTTTCGCCCGCTCATTCAACTGGAAAGATTTGGTCATGGACCGGCCCCGTGTGACCAGAATGCCAATGTCCGCCCCTTCATAGCGATAATCCCCCGGTTGCAGGATGCGCAAAAAGAAGGCTTCGTTTTCACTCTCAACAGCGCGACGGTGATAATCGAAACGGTCAAAGACCACGCGCCCGTCTTCCAGCATTTTATAGATCCCCGTTTCAGGGCAGGCCGTGCAGATGTCCACGCTGTCATCGGTATGCTTGATCACCATCTGCGACCAGCCGTCGATCATTTCCGGGTCGGCCCAGCGGTTATTCAATTCATCAACGTCCAGCTGGAATTTCTTCTTTGAGAATTCAAGCAGATGGAACAGGAACAGCGGCGCATCAGCATGGGCAAAGGCCGCATGGTTAGTCATGGAAGAGCAGCCCGTGATACGTGGATTCAATTCGCCTAACCACAGATCGCCGGTCTTCTTGTCGATCAGGAAATCCAGCTCAAAATAGCCGCGATACCCTTCTTTGCGAAGCTGTTCGCCAAATTTGAAGGTCAGATCACGGGCTTTTTCACGGACTTTGGGCGGAAAGGCTGTGGCAAGAATTTCGTTGCCACACCAGCCGCCGCGATATGGCGTCAGATCCTTGAAGCCTACCAGTTCGGTCATCAGCGGGCCGACGATCGTGCCTTCCTTCGTTGCGCAAGCCTCGATCGCCGAACCGCGGCAATCAATGCGCTTCATGATTTTGATCTCGCCCTCGCCGACGATCTCGGACTCATGGCGGCGAAAGTCTGCTTCGGATTTGATGAAGAACGTCGTGTGCCCGCTGTCGCCATAGGCGGACTGCAGCACCAGATCGTGTCCGATCCCCGCCTTTTCGCAGGTCTTTTTCAGATCTTCATATGACTTAACCTCGGCCAGCACGTTCGGCACTGATGGCACGCCCGCCTTGTTACCGATGCGGACCGTTTCGATCTTGTTGTCCATAGAAGACCGCAGCTTTGCCTTGGGGAACCAGACGTCCGCGCCCAGATCTTTGGACAGCCGCTCTGTTTCTTCGTCGAACATCAAAAACACGAACTTGGGCTTGCCGCCGCGCCGTTTGACGAAATCGATGACTTCTTTGTGCTGCAGCAGATAGTTGTTGATGTCCTCGATGGACTGAAATTCCGCGTGCGGCTGTTCGGACGGGCAGAACACGTTGGGGTGCTTGCCGCCGTAACAGTCGATGTAGCAGATATATTTAAAGTTCTTCACCCATTCATCCAGCCCCAGCAGATTGAAGTTTGTGGCCGAGATAAAATAGATCGGGTCTTCATTTCGGTGAAAGAACCGGCGAATTTCCGAGATATTCTTGAGAACTGTTGCCATTGTAAAATGTCCTTTGCTTATGCAGGTGAAGACGAGAGGTTTTTCTTGCGGACACGGTTTAGCGCGGCATCGGTAAAGACGCGCAGGCCTAGATCAGGCCGGTAGCCGTGGATTTCGCTGACATCCAGCGCACGCATGAAAGAGAGAATTTCCTGGCTGACGACCTGTCCGGGGACAAGGATTGGAAATCCGGGAGGATAAGGAATGATGAAGCTGGCCGAGACCACGGTTTCACCCGCATCCATTGCCTCTTTCAGTGATCCATTCAGCTCCAGATAATCGCAGTTCTTCTCATCATAGGCGAGAAAGAAAGCGGTCCTGATATCCCCTTCGATCGTTACATCGTCAGCACGGAAAGCGTCGTGAAAACGGCTGAAGTCCGGCAGCGGCGGATAGTTTTCCATCAGGTTGGATACACGCCGATCAAAGGACAGGCGTTCCATTCGGCTGGCATCATCCAGAAGCTCATCCAGTGATTTCGCGATCTCGACCAGCACTTCGATCAGGTAGGCAACCGAGGACCGCGTCGTGCCGATGTTGGTCATGAACAAGACTGTGTTACGCGATGTCTTGTTGATCTGGATGCCGTAGCGGTCCATCAGAATATCGGTCTTGAATGTATCGCCGTCCCATCCGGTGCCGCCGACAGCCAGCGTGACACGCGTCGCATCCAGCACAAATTCGTCCTGTTCCCAGCAATCCCACATGTCTGTCCAGCCTTGCTGTACATCATAGTAGCTGGTCACGCCGCTTTCGCGATGCTGATCGGGGATCATGTCCCCGGCTGTCAGCACCTTGAAATACTTGTTCAGCAAAGGATGATCCGAGATCGCCCGCCGCATGGACATCGCGGCCTCGATCTGGCGTTGCACAAATTCGAAACCTTCCAGCTCCACCTGTCGGCGGCCAACGTCCAGCGACGCGATGATCTGGTAGTTTGGCGAAGTTGACGTGTGGGTCATATAGGCTTCGTGGAATGACTGCTCCACCTCGCCTTTGAAATCCTGATCGTTGACATGGATCATCGACCCCTGCCGCAGCGACGTCAGTGTCTTGTGCGTCGATTGTGTGGCATAGACCCGCACCCGCGCCTTTGGCGACGGGATAAGGCGGGTATTCAGCAGGGTTTCGTCGCTGGCGTCCTTCAGCTTGTCCTGTTGCGCCTCATATGCGGCGGCGTGGGCGTCGGTCTTGAACTTGACGCGCAATGTGTTGGCCGCATTCATGCCGGTCCGCTGACGATACGTCGGGTTGAACCGGGCAAAGGCGAACCACGCCTCGTCCCAGAGGAAGATCAGGTCTGGCTTGATCGCCAGACATTCCTCTATCACCCGCTCTACGTTGTAGACGATCCCGTCGAAGGTACAGTTGGTCAACAGCAGCATCCGCACGCGGTCCAGCTTGCCCGCCGCCTTCAGATCCAGCAATTGCTGCTTTACGTCGCGCAGGGGCACGGCGCCATACATGGAATATTCGTTCAACGGATAGCTGTCGAGGTAGCAGACCTGCGCACCGGCCAGCACCATCCCGTAATGGTGCGACTTGTGGCAATCGCGATCCACCAGAACGATATCACCGGGTCGCACCAGCGCCTGAACCACGATCTTGTTGCAGGTCGAGGTGCCATTGGTCGCAAAGAATGTCTGCTTTGACCCGAACGCGCGCGATGCCAGCTCCTGTGCTTCCTTGATGGGACCATGCGGTTCCAACAAACTGTCAAGTCCACCAGACGTGGCAGAGGTTTCGGCAAGAAAGATATTGGGCCCGTAAAACGCCCCCATATCCTGAATCCAGTGGGACCGGGTGATCGACTTGCCGCGGCTGATCGGCATGGCATGGAAAACGCCCGTCGGCTGCTTGGAATATTCCACCAGCGCGGTGAAAAATGGCGATTTGTTGCGTGACTGAACGCCCCTCAGGATGTTCAGGTGCAATTCCATGAAGTCTTCCTGGTTGTAAAAGACCCTCCGGCATATCCCAAGATCAAGACCTGCGATGTCTTCGACTGACCGCTCTGTCACCAGATAAGCGTCCAGTTCAGGACGCACGCGGGCGATCATCCGGCACAGTTCGGGTCCGTAGTTTTCAGGTGCCAGCGCGTCAATCTGTTCCTGGCCCCCTGCCCGCAAAAGATAGCGGGTCAGAATATTCTGCTCCATCTTGGATTTCAGCGTTAAACCCGGACGCACGACGATGGCCTGAATATTGTGGTTGAACAGAACGGCAATCAGCGCGTCTTCAAGGCTGGGCACCACCACCGCTTCGTACATGAACGGATCTTCCGGACGGCGCATGGATTTGACGTTGTTCTTCAGCCAGCGTTCTTGCTGTTCGTTGACATTATCGACAATCAGCACTTCGAAATAGGGCTTGGTCATGGCCCGCGCTTCGGGGCTTAGCAGGGCCTCGTCGTCGTGTTCTTCCTGATCCAGACTGTCCCGCTCAAGCGGGATGTGGCGGCGGCGGTACGCACCGGTGGTCAGCGCGCGAGTGACGCGGCTGACAGCGAATGACAGGTCATCGTGATTGCCATGCTGAAACTGGCGACGCATATGATCAAAGGCCGCCATACCGGGGAATGCCCAGTAGGGTTCGATCAATGACAGGGACGTAAAAAGCGCATGAATCCGCTTTTCCAGGGCCGCCAGTTCTTTTGCGGTGGGGCCACGTGTCAGCGCCGCCGAGGCCTCGCGCAGGGAGCTCCATCTGTCGGACCGCAGTTGGATGGCCGACGAGTAATCGTTCATAGAGTGCATCAATTGTTCTCCGCTGCGCGGGGTCAGCTGCTGCATTCCGCCCCCGGCGCGTAACGCCGAGGGAGCAAGGCCGCGACTTAGCCGCTGGATGATTCCCCTGATCCGGTCAGGATACCTGGTCTGACCGGCGGGTTTGGCATTGCCGCAGCCATGGCTACGGGTGCAGGCGCTTCGGCGGGTTTTGCCGCTGCGCCTGCGCTTGGATTGGGCAAAGGTTCGGGCGCAAATTCCGGTTGCGGAACGGCAAAGCCCGGCATGGCCTCGTGGCCCTTGTACGCGGGCGCATCCGGCACACGCTGCGCCGGCACATCAACGTGCAGACCTGCGCGACTGCCTTGTTGCGGCACTTCGAGCGGCCCAAGGGTTTTCAGGTACGCGTCCGTGCCGCTGTTGCGATCATAGACCGAAAAATCAGTTGAACGGTCGCGGAAGGACTTAAGCACCTGGCCCAAACCTTTCATGCCTGCTTCGCGCTGGCGCCGCACCATCGACAGATCTACCTCGATCGGAAACATGTCTTCCTGGCCGGCGGATTGGTGCAAGACCATCGATGTGGGATCGACGACACAGGATTTCCCCACACCGCCGGCGCCAAGTCCGTTCACGTCAATGATATAACACTGAAACTGCGCCGCCGTTGCCCGCGCAATGGCCAGTTCGGCGTCGCGGTCGGTGGTGCCTGTCAGAACCGGGTGCAGCAGCACCTCGACCCCTTGGCTGGTCAGCTGTCGGGTGGTTTCCGGAAACCAGATGTCATAGCAGATCGACAGGCCAAAGCGGCCCACATCAGGGACGTCAAACACGCAAAATTCCGTGCCTGCCGCGATGCCGGATTCGTAAGGCCGGAACGGGAACATCTTGGCATAGCGGCGGATGATCTCGCCTTCGGGATTGATCACCAGCGAGGTATTGTAGATGCGCCCATCTTCGGGATTCTCAAGGAACATTGATCCCGGAATCAACCACACTCTGTGCTTGCGCGCGGCGGCCTGAAAAACTTCGATGGTTTCATTTTGCTGCGGCAAGGTGAACTGATCCAGCGGGCCGAAAGGGGCCAGTTCGGAAAACAGCACCATCTGCGTCCATGGGAACCGGGCCATCAGAATATCCAGCCGTTGGATCATTCCTTCAACGTTGGAATGCAGGGCATTGACGTACATTTGCACGCCGGCAATTGCGAAAGGGGTCATATCAGTTTCTCCGTCCAATGCCGCGAGCCCCACCGGAAAGACTCCGGCCGGACCACGGCTTTGAACGTCCCATAAGGGCACCGAACGGGATGTAAAACATCAGACAACCCGAAAACCGCGTTACCTTGCGTGCCGTGCTTATGCAGTACGTGCATGCGATTGGCTTATGCCGCCGCCGTTTGACGGGTGCCGCGCCCATTTCGGCCCCGTTGGAGGAAGACGACCAGCGCCAAAAGAAGAAGTGCCGGTATGAACATCAGATACTTGCTGGGTTGCGGTACTGGCTTGAGAACTCTCAGAACTTCCTGATCCCAGTCCAACCCGGCCGATTGTGCCGCACTGTCATAAATCACGTCGTCAATGAACATCTTGTCACCATCCAATCGAAACGCCAGCCCGGCATTTTCGAGCTTTTCTTCACCTGTCGCACCTTCTCCGATGGGTAGAAGTGCCACAAAATTGATCGGATCGCCCAGATCGTTAATGCCCAGAACGCGCAATCGCAGGGCCTCGCCAGCGGGGGTGTCTGCTGCGGCCTGTACAATCTCTGTTGGTACTTCTTCGACGTGCGGTGGCGACACCATGTCCATCCAGAACCCCGGACGGAACAGCGTGAAGGCAATCAGCAGCAGAGCGAGGGATTCATAGACCCGGCTTTTCGCCAGAAACCACCCCTGCGTTGCAGCCGCAAACAGCAGCATGGCAAAGGTTGCGATGACAAAGACAAATATGCCCTGCGCCCAAGTCACGCCGATCAACAGCAATTCGGTGTTAAAGATGAACAGGAACGGCAGCGCGGCAGTGCGCAAGCTGTAGAAAAACGCAATGACGCCTGTCTTGATCGGATCACCGCCAGAAACCGCAGCGGCGGCAAAGCTGGCCAATCCCACAGGCGGCGTCACATCCGCCATTATGCCGAAATAAAAGACAAATAGATGCACCGCGATAAGCGGCACGATCAGCCCGTTCTGCTGTCCCAGCGTCACGATCACGGGGGCCAGAAGCGCCGACACCACGATATAGTTCGCAGTCGTAGGCAACCCCATGCCAAGGATCAGCGATAGAACCGCGGTCAGCAGCAGGATCGCCATGATGTTGCCGCCCGACAGAACCTCGACCACATCGGCCAGAGCGGAGCCGACGCCAGTCTGGCTGACCGCGCCAACGATGATGCCCGCCGTCGCCGTCGCGATGCCGATGCCGATCATATTGCGCGCGCCAGTGACAAGTCCGTCGATCAGGTCCAGGAAGCCGGTCTTCATGTCCGCTGCCAGTCGGCTTTCCCCACGGAAGATGGCCATCAGGGGGCGTTGCGTCAGCAAGATGAAGACCATGTACATTGCCGCCCAGAAGGCCGACAGACCGGGGCTTAGACGATCCACCATCAGCGCCCAGACCAGCACGACGACCGGCAGGATAAAGTGCAATCCCGACCGCGCCGTCGGTCCCGGCAGCGGGAGCGAGGTCACTTCGTCGTTGGGATCGTCCAGCTTCAGCGGCTCTTCCTTACTGGCGACGTAAAGCAGCGCCACATAGACGGCTGTGATGAAGACAAAAATGATATAGGCCGCCGTTTCGGGGAACGCGGGCCGGATCCAGCCCATGCCATAATAAACCGCGAACGAAATTGCACAGATCGCCGCAATGGCAAAGGCTATGCCGATCAGGCGCTGCACGATTGGCTTGGGTGTATAGGCGCGGGGCAGACCCTGCATCCCGGCCTTCATCGCTTCTAGATGGACGATATAGACCAACGCGATATAGGAAATCACGGCCGGCAAGAATGCATGTTTGACCACATCAAAATAGGGAATGCCGACATATTCCACCATCAGGAATGCCGCGGCGCCCATGACCGGTGGCATGATTTGCCCATTAACGGACGAGGCCACTTCGACAGCGCCGGCCTTTTCGGCGGAAAAGCCCACCTTTTTCATCAGCGGTATTGTGAACGTGCCAGTTGTGACCACGTTGGCGATCGACGATCCAGAGATCAGGCCAGTCATCGCTGACGCAACAACAGCCGCTTTGGCCGGTCCGCCGCGCATGTGGCCCATAAGGCTGAACGCGACCTGAATGAAATAGTTGCCCGCGCCCGCACGGTCCAGCAAGGAACCAAAGAGCACGAACAAGAATACGAAGGACGTGGATACGCCCAAGGCGATGCCAAAGACACCTTCGGTCGTGATCCACTGGTGATTCACGATTTCCGAAAGCGAGTTGCCTTTGTGGGCGATGATGTTGGGCATGTACGGGCCAAGGACCGTATAAAGCAGGAATACCGAAGCGACGATCATAAGCGCCGGGCCCAGGGCGCGGCGGGTCGCTTCGAGCAGGATCAGCATCCCGAAGACGGCGACGACATAATCCTGTGTAATCGGTGCGCCGACGCGGTCAGCGATGTCGCGGTAGAACATGAAAAGGTACAGCGCACAAAGCGCGCCGACTATGGCCAGCGCCCATTCCCAGATCGGCACCCCATCCTTGGGAGAGCCCAGAACAACGGTAGCGATAACGAACAACGCGGGGATCGGGATCCACCAGATGGCGGTGCCGTCCTTGGCGCTCATCATAAACAGAATGGTAAGCCCGAGCGGCACCACAATGCCGAGGATCATCTGAAATTTTGTGCGTGCGGCGGGGAACATCATGATCCCCAGGAACACCGCAAACCCCAAATGGATGGAGCGCGCCAGCGTGTCGTTGAACAACCCGAAAGGCGACGCGATATAAAGCTGGAACAGTGACCATGCCAGCGCAACCAGCATTAAAAGCAGACCAAGCGGCCCGGAGACAGATCGACCGCCAGTGTCAGAAGACGCGACAAGTTCGTCAAGTTCGCGTTGGCTCAATCCGCCATGCCCTGCGGCTGCGGCTTCTACTGCGGCAGCCTTCTGCTGGTCTCTTTCGGCCATGATGCTGTTATCCCTGTCTGTGCCCAGCCTTAGGGCCGGTGCTTATCGTTCAAGTCAGGCGCGGCGGCAGCTTGACCGCCGCCGCACCCGGTCATTTAGAAAGTGATCTTATTCAAGAAGGCCCGCTTCTTTGTAGTACTTTTCGGCACCCGGATGCAGCGGCGCGGACAAACCGTCCTTGATCATTCCCTCTTTGGTCAGACCCTCAAAGGCGGGGTGCAGGCGCTTGAAACGGTCGAAGTTTTCGAACACTGCCTTAACCACCTCATAGACCACGTCGTCATCCACATCAGACGATGTCACGAAGGTCGCTTTGACGCCGAATGTTTCCACGTCGTTGTCAGTGCCCTTATACATGCCGCCCGGCACGGTCGCCTTGGCGTAGAAAGGGTTGTCAGCGACCAGTTTGTCGATCTCAGGTCCGGTGACGGGTACGATGTGCGCGTCAATGGTTGAAACCGCTTCCTGGATGGATCCGTTTGGATGGCCCACGGTATAGATGATCGCATCGACCTTGTTATCGCCCAAAGCGGCGGCCTGTTCGGCCGGCTTCAGTTCGGATGCCAATGCGAAATCGTCCAGCGTCCAGCCTTTGGCAGCCATGACGACTTCCATTGTCGCGCGTTGGCCGGAACCGGGGTTGCCGATGTTCACGCGCTTGCCCTTGAGGTCATCAAACGTTTCGATACCGCTGTCGTTGCGAGCGATCACGTTGAAGGGTTCGCCATGCACGGAGAACACTGCGCGCTCCTTGTCGAACTTGTTGCCTTCAAACTCTGACGTACCGTTGTAGGCGTGGTACTGCCAATCGGATTGGGCCACGCCCATATCCATGTCACCGGCCTTGATCGCGTTGATGTTTGCAATGGAACCACCGGTTGACGGTGCTGTGCACTTCAGCCCGGTTGTGCCGCTGTCGCGGTTCACCAGACGACAAATGGACTGTCCGACGACAAAGTAAACGCCAGTCTGTCCACCGGTCCCGATGGTGATGAATTTCTCCTGCGCCATTGCCGCGGTTCCGGCCGCCATGGCCCCCGCAACTGCAAGAAACTTGAACATTTTCATAACTGCATCTCCCGTTTGTTTTATCGGCATCTGTCCTTTTGGCAGATACCGTTACCTTCTGAGCATAACGCGCCGGTCTTTGCTTTCAAGGCGTCACATGTGTCGATGGTAGCGATACAATGCCTTGAGTTCTGCACGCTGCACTGGATTCTCCCTTTCACGTTAGGCGGGTTCTATATTTTGATCAAGCGTGCTTGTGATCCCGTCACAATATGGGTTTAACGTACTGTTATAAAATTATTTTTTCCCCAAGAATCGCCCCAAAAAGTGTGTTTTTCGCGGCAAAGATGTTTAATATATCCAACAGATCGGTTAGAAAATCGCTCACGGCTGAATCGGTTTATTGGGTTGCGTGCCGGGGCTATCCGGTGAAAGTTTGCGATCGCTACAGCCTGTTCCCAAATCGGAGCTTTCATGCCTTCTTTCGGTTCCCTCACCCGTTTTGCTCCTCTTGCCGTAGTCATTGTGCTGGCTCTGCTCGCGGCAATTTTGACTGTGGTGGTTTCTTGGTGGTTCGTGCTGCCATTGGCGCTTTTCGGTTCGCTTGCTGGCATGGGGTTTTACGATCTGGTTCAGACGCAACATTCGATCCTGCGGAATTATCCCGTGCTGGGTCACATGCGGTATCTCTTCGAGGGAATTCGGCCCGAGATCCGCCAGTATCTGATTGAATCCGATCAGGACGAAGAACCGTTCAGCCGGGACGACCGTTCGCTGGTCTATCAACGCGGCAAGGGTCAAGAGGATGCGCGCCCCTTTGGGACACGGATGCGGGTCTATGACGCGGGTTATTCCTGGATCACCCATTCGGTTCAGGCCGGTCACATCGAAGACACTGATTTCCGGGTTCAAATCGGCGGCAAGGATTGCAAGCAACCCTATCTTGCGTCGATCTACAACATTTCTGCGATGAGCTTTGGATCGCTGTCTGCCAATGCCATTCAGGCGCTGAACACAGGCGCGAAACTGGGGGGTTTTGCGCATGACACCGGCGAAGGTTCGGTCAGCCGTTATCACAAGGCAGGCGGTGGCGATCTGATTTATCAGGTGGCATCGGGCTATTTCGGTGCCCGCGCAGCAGACGGCAGTTTCGACCCCGACAAGTTCCGCGAAACTGCCGCTCTTGATCAGGTCAAAATGATTGAATTGAAACTGAGCCAAGGCGCAAAGCCCGGCCACGGCGGTATGTTGCCCGCGTCCAAGATCAGTCTCGAGATCGCCGAGGCTCGCGGTGTTCCAATGGGCAAGGATTGCATTTCTCCGGCGTCGCACTCTGCTTTTTCCACGCCTTTGGAGATGATGCATTTCATTGGAAAATTGCGTGACCTGTCGGGCGGCAAGCCGGTGGGGTTTAAGCTGTGCATTGGGCACCAGCGCGAATTTATGTGCATTGTCAAAGCGATGCTACAAACTGGCATCACACCTGATTTCATCGTCGTCGACGGCACCGAAGGCGGCACAGGTGCTGCGCCCGTCGAATTTGCAAATCACGTGGGCATGCCGATGGTTGAAGGTCTGACATTTGTGCACAACACCTTGCGCGGTGCGGGTATCCGCGATCAGGTCAAGATTGGTGCGGCGGGCAAGGTGGTATCCGCCTTTGACATTGCACGCGCTTTGGCCCTTGGGGCGGACTGGTGCAATTCTGCGCGCGGTTTCATGTTTGCGATCGGATGTATCCAGGCGCAGGCCTGTCATACCAACCGCTGCCCTGTCGGCGTCGCCACGCAGGACAAGATACGTCAACGCGCGCTGGATGTTGGCCACAAAAGCGAACGCGTCGCACGGTTTCATCGCAACACGCTCTCGGCTTTGGGTGAAATGGCCGGTGCTGCGGGCCTCTCGCACCCCAGTGAATTTCTTCCACGTCATCTGATGCTGCGTCAGGGTGACAACAGCGTGGTGCAGGGCGACAAGGTTTATGCCTATCTGCCAAACGGCTATCTGCTGGATGATGACGCGGTGGACTTTCACGGTAACAAATCCCGTTGGAGCCGTGCCCGCGCCGATAGTTTTGCGCCAGTGGACTAAAGGTCAGATCGCGGCGGTAACGTAGTCACGCGCCTTGGCGATATCGCTGGGTTTGAACCGCTTGAATTGCCCCGAAGGCATCAAATTGTTCGCCGCCGACGCCACGAAATCAAGGCTGTCATGTTCAGAAACAAGCGCAAGGCGTCCAAATTTCTCCAATTGTTGGAACAGCCGCGCTTCCAATGTGGCATCCTCCAACAGGCCTGACCATGTTGTTTCCTGCATGGCGCGCATGTCCAGCAGCACGTCAACCGAACCTTCGTCAGCGACAAAAGGGGCCAGGATAGATTCGATCTTTTCAAGATCAGATGCCGTGATCTTGGCTGAAAGACGTATTTCATAGGTGCGCGCGGCAAGTTCATCTATTTCAATCATGACATCCTCCTTGGAAGTGGCTGGTCGCAGAGTAGCAGCACCTTTCAGCGCGTGAACCCCACAAAGCAAAAAGCCGCCCGGTTCCCCGGACGGCCTTTTCGTTTCGCA
>JAGXHC010000036.1 GCA_024636405.1 Sulfitobacter sp.
CTTCCAGATCGTCGGGATCAATCAGCTCTGCCAACCGCTCATTTGCCGATACCAGCCGCCCTTCCACCAAAGACGTAGCACTAAGCGTGCCGTGAAACGGCGCGCGAACGATGGTATCCGCCAGCCGACGCTCTGCCTCTGCCAGTACGATTTCACTGCGTGCCAAACGGGTCTGGGCCTGATCAACCCGCGCTTCCCCCTGCGCCAGTGCCTGACGCCGTGCCAAAACCGCCTGTCGCGCGGCCGACGCGGCAAGCTCTGCCGTCTCGGATGCAATTGCGGTGCCGACACCGCGCTCACCCAGATCCCGTTGCCGCTCAAAAGCACGCTCGCGCAGCACGGTCTGATCTTCCGCTGCTGCCAGCTCGTCCTGTGCCAGGGCCAGCCCGCGTACCGCATCGCGCCCCTCGGCGCGCGCATCGGCCACGTCGCTGGCGGCGCGGTCCACCGCCGATTGCGCATCCGCCGGATCCAGCCGCACCAATACCTGCCCCGCCGTGACCACCCCGCCATCTTCGAAATCATCGGCCAGTTCGATCACCCGGCCCCCACCCGGCGCGCGCAATTCCAGCAACCGGCGGCTTTGAACCTCACCAAAGGTCTCCAGCACCGGCACCACATCACCGGCCACAGCCCGGATCACATTGACAGAGAAAATTCGCTCGCGCGCAGGCGGCGCCTTGGCCTCCTGTCCCATGCGGTCCTGCACAGCGCCGCTGACCAGTTGCAACGCGACAATCAGCAGCCCCAGCGTTGCTGCCGCCAGAAAAAGTCCGATCATGCTTTGTCGTAAGAACTGCATCCAAATCCTATCAGAAAACCACCACGTCCAAGCCTAGCCGACGCGTGCGAAATACCAAATCACTAACGTGAAACGCAGATGCGCGGCCATTCCGTCGCAGAAAAACGCCCGACACCCATTATATTATACTGATCCCGGCGCTGCGCGGATCACTTGCTGCGCTGGTGCTCTGTCAGGCGCGGCATGATTTCGACAAAGTTACAGGGGCGGTGCCGCAGGTCCAGTTGCTTGATCAGGATCTCGTCCCACGCGTCTTTGCAGGCCCCCGGACTGCCCGGCAACGCGAACAGATAGGTGCCCTGTGCCACGCCCGCCGTGGCACGGCTTTGCACGGCACTTGTGCCAATCTTCTGCATCGACACGATGGTGAAGACCGTGCCAAACGCGTCAATTTCCTTTTCATAGACGTCACGGTGCGCCTCTACCGTCACGTCACGACCGGTCAGACCGGTGCCCCCGGTGCTGATCACCACGTCCACCATAGGGTCCGCACACCAGTCGCGCAGCCGGTTCGCAATGTCGCGCCGCTCATCGCGCACGATGGCGCGATCTGCCACCACATGCCCGGCCGCTTCGATCCGCGCCACCAGCGTGTCACCCGACCGGTCATCGTCGCGGCTGCGCGTGTCCGACACCGTCAGCACCGCAATCCGTACCGGAACAAAGCCCTTGCCTTCATCGATATTGCTCATGCCTGCTCCCATATCGCCAATTTCACCGCCAGCGCCGCAAAGATGCCGCCACTGACCCAACCAATCGCGCGCCCGCCGCGCACCACGCGCTTGCCGATGCTACCCGCAAAGACGCCGACCAGCCCGTTAATTGCAAACCCTCCGGCCGCAATAATGCCGCCAAAGACCAGAAACTGCCCCAGCACCGATCCCGCTTGCGGCGCCACGAACTGCGGCACAAAAGCCAGCACGAACAGGATCACCTTGGGGTTGGTCAGATTGACCACCAGCCCGGCCCGAAACGCCCGTCCCACATCCAGACCCGGCACCGCGTCACGCGGCGCGCCCGCATGGCGCACAGCCTGTACCGCCAGATAGACCAGATAAGCCACGCCAATCCACCGGATCACATCGAACGCCACCGGCACCGCCGCCACCAGCGCGCCCAGACCAAGCCCCGCCAGCACCACATGCACCATACCACCGGCCGAAATCCCGGCAGAGGCTGCGATGGCCGCGCGCGGGCCGGACCGCATCCCTTGCCCCAGACAAAACATCATGTCCGCCCCCGGAGTTAAGTTCAGCGCCAGCGCGGCGGGAACGAACGCCAGCAAGGTCACCGGATCAACCATCACGCAGCAGCGCCTTCAGGCTCAGCAGATCCGCCCATGCCTCGCGCTTGGCCGCCGGGCTGCGCAAAAGATACGCCGGATGCAACATTGGCAGCGCGGGCAGGCCCGCCGCCTGCGTCCATTGCCCCCGCAACCGCGTGATGCCGCGCTTTTCCAGCAGCGCCTGACAGGCCCAGTTGCCGACGATCACCAGCACATCGGGTGCCGCCAGCGCGATGTGGCGCAGCAAAAAGGGCCGCATCATCGCGATCTCATCGGGCTTGGGGTCGCGGTTTTGCGGTGGCCGCCATGGCAGCACATTGGTAATATAGACGTCCCGTTCCCGGCTCAGATCAATCGCCGCCAGCATCCGGTCCAACATCTGCCCGGCACGCCCCACAAAAGGCCGACCCGCCCGGTCCTCTTCACGCCCCGGCGCTTCGCCGACGATCATCACCCGTGATCCCGGCACCCCATCCGAAAACACCAGATTTCGCGCGCCCTTGCGCAGATCGCAATGCGCAAAATCCGCCATCGCCCCGCGTAGATCATCCAAATTGCCCGCCGCCGCCGCTGCGCGCCCCGCCTCGGCCACACCGTCCACCTCATATGGTTTATGCACACCCTTCGTCGCCGCTGCCGCTGGTGGCTTCTCCACGGCTGTCGGCACCTCATAGCGGTTCACCGGGGCGTCACAGATTGCTTCTGTCACGCCCAATTCCACCTGCCACTCCAGCAGCGCCAGCGCGCCATGATATTCCGCTGATTCCATACCGGCAGCTTACGCCGCGCGGCGACGAAGCTGAATAGCTGCTTCCAAATGGTTCAAATCCTCGCCGAAGGCATGTATCTCTTTTGCGCCGACCTTGCCGTTGGATGCCCCCGCCCCCTATAAGACCCCAGCAACGAAGGGTCCGCGCATGTCATTCCCCCACCGTCATCTGCTTGGCATTGAACCGATGTCACCCGCCGACATCACCACTTTGCTTGACCTCGCCGACAGCTATGCCGATCTCAACCGCCAACCGCACAAACACAGTGAGGCGCTGCGCGGGCTGACCCAGATCAACATGTTCTTTGAAAACTCGACCCGCACCCAAGCCAGCTTTGAGATCGCGGGCAAGCGGCTGGGCGCTGACGTGATGAACATGGCGATGCAGGCCTCCTCGATTAAGAAGGGTGAGACCCTGATCGACACCGCACTTACGCTCAACGCCATGCACCCTGATTTGCTGGTTGTGCGGCATCCGCAGTCCGGCGCGGTGGACCTGCTGGCGCAAAAGGTAAACTGCGCCGTGATCAACGCGGGCGACGGACGTCATGAACACCCCACGCAGGCGCTGCTGGATGCACTGACGATCCGCCGCGCCAAGGGGCGCCTGCACCGCCTTTCCATCGCAATCTGCGGCGACATTGCGCACAGCCGCGTGGCACGCTCCAACATCTTGCTGCTGGGCAAGATGGAAAACCGCATCCGCCTGATCGGACCGCCCACGCTGATGCCCGCCCAGATCGACCAGTTCGGGGTCGAAGTGTTCGACGACATGGCAAAAGGGCTGGCCGATGTCGATGTCGTGATGATGCTGCGCCTGCAACGCGAACGCATGGACGGCGGCTTTATTCCGTCCGAGCGGGAATACTATCACCGTTTCGGTCTGGACGCGGCAAAGCTGGCCCACGCCAAGCCCGACGCAATCGTCATGCACCCCGGTCCGATGAACCGCGGCGTCGAAATTGACGGCACACTTGCCGATGACATCAACCGCAGCGTGATCCAGGATCAAGTGGAAATGGGTGTCGCCGTGCGCATGGCCGCAATGGACCTGCTGGCGCGCAATCTGACCACGGCGCGTGCAGGCGCGGCCTGACTTCGCCAACCGGGAACATGTGCCACCGGTGCGCCGTTGTTTCTTGAACCGGACACACAATTAGGAAGGGCTTCATTCACATGCCGACACTTACAATTCCCCGTGACGAGCGCGGAAAAATCCGCGTCTTCGCCCTGTCGATGTCCGATGCCGAGGCCAGCGTTCTTGATCCCAAAGCCAATCCGGCGCACCCAACCGCTGATGATGCCGCGCCGACCGCACCCCAACCCCTTGCCCGATTGTTGGGGACGGAACGGATTGATCCCGAATATATCGAGGTGTTCCCGGTTGCTGATCTGGCAGATCTGGGCCTTGCCGGTTACCTGCTTGAAGGGGAAGGCGCCGACCCCACCGGCGTTGAACGGGACCGCACGCGCCTGTCCGCGCTGGATGGCTGGGTGATGCTGGTCTATTCTGGTGCGTTCAAGGGCGAGGCCCGCACATTGAGCCCTGTTGCCGATCTTACCCTGATCGGCACCTATGATGAATTGCGGCCCGATCATACCTCCGCCCCAATCCCCAGCGAAGCCGCCAAACCCTATACCGGCACCCCCACCCAGATCCCGGCGATCCCGCCAAAAGGCCGCGCCGGCGGTAGCATGATCGTGCTTGGCCTTATTGTGGTCGTCGGTCTTTTGTTGTGGTGGGCGCTGACCTGACCGATCCCGCAAAGACACTGGTACGCGCCGTCGGCATCCGGTAAACCGGGGAACATGAAAGAACCGAAACCTGACCCTAAAATGTCCGGCCGCATCGCCATGATAGCGTTATTGGTGGCTTTCGGCATTGTCGGTATCATGCTCTGGGTCGGATGACCGGGGCGCTTGAACTGGACTGGTCGCCCCAGCGCCGGGTTTTCCTGCGGCGCAAGGGCATCACCAACCTTGCCACTTTTGCCGCCCTATCTGCTTTGGGGCTGGTATTGACGGCGTCCTATGACGTGTCGTCGCTTTGGGTGTGGCCCACGGCCGCGCTGCTGACCCTTGGTTTCGTGCTGGACGATCTGCAACGCTGGAATGCCAATAAGGACGACCGCTGGTTTCTGCGCGAGGGTCAGTTGATCCACGAAGGTAATGACGGCAGCGCCAGCATTCCGCTGACCGAGATCACCGGCGTCAGCGTCCGCTTGGGTGGGGTCGTGATTGTAACACTTGCTTCCGGGCAGCGGATTGACCTGCGCTACCTGCCCTTTCCGCGACAGACCGCAGCACAGATCGACGCCGCCCGTCCCACAGCCCCGCCGCCCCCACCCACCACGCCGCCGCGCTGACCGGGTGTGTTCACAGGCGCGCGGTGCAATACTTCCTTGGTTCAGCCGCCATATTCAGGCATGACGTCAAAGCGCGTGCGCC
>JAGXHC010000263.1 GCA_024636405.1 Sulfitobacter sp.
AGGGGAATGAGTTGGGCCATGTCGCGTGCATTACCCCCGTTGCGGCGTAATGACGAGATGCAATCGGTGTCTCAGCATGATCCAGATCAAAGGCACAGATTGGCGAATCGTATTACAGGGGTGCCATGTTGGACATAGCCCCCCTTCTTGATCTGCTGGGAGAACCTGCCGCGGCGGCGCTGCTTGGCCTGTTGACCGGCGGGATTTTTGGCATCGCGGCGCAGCGGTCGCAGTTCTGCCTGCGCGCCGCCACGTTGGAGTTCGCGCACGGCCAGCTTGGTCCGCGTTTCGGCGTGTGGTTGCTGACCTTTTCGACAGCGCTGGTCTGGGTACAAGCGGCGGCGCTGGCAGGGCTGATTGACACCGGCAACGCGCGGATGATGGCGGTACCGGGCAGTTGGTCAGGCGCGGTGATCGGTGGGTTGCTGTTTGGCGCGGGAATGGTGCTGGCGCGGGGCTGCTCGGGGCGGCTGCTTGTGCTGGCGGCCACAGGCAATCTGCGTTCGGTCGTGTCCGGTCTGATCTTTGCCGTCGTCGCACAGATGAGCCTGCACGGCTGGCTGGCGCCGCTGCGCGGATGGCTGGCGGGTCTGTCGATCACGCCCGGCGGGCGCAATGTCAATTACATCACGGCAGTGGGATTGCCGGTGCAAAGCGCACTGGTTGTCGGAGTGGTGTTGGCGGTGCTGGCACTGGTGATCGCGCGGCGCGCGCGGCTGAACACGGCGCAGCTTATCTTTGGATCGGGCGTTGGTTTTGCCGTGGCAGTTGGGTGGGTCGCGACGACGGCGCTGGCGGCTGCTGCTTTTGACCCGGTGCAGATCGAAAGCGTTACCTTTTCGGGCCCCTCGGCCGATACCTTGATGTATTTTCTGGGCACTGGTGGCGCGCTGGATTTCGATCTGGGGCTTATCGCGGGCGTCTTCAGCGGGGCTTTCATTGCCGCTGCATTGGCCGGTGAATTGAAAATGCAGGGCTTTGACGGAGAAATTCCGATGCGGCAGGCGATGATCGGCGCGGCGCTGATGGGTTTTGGCGCGATGCTGGCGGGCGGATGTGCCATCGGCGCAGGCGTGACCGGCACGTCGATCCTTGCCGCTACGGCGTTGGTTGCGCTGACGGCGATGTGGGTTGGCGCCGTGATGACCGAGCGGGTGATGAACGGTGGCGCGGTGGTGGGCAGGCCACGGCAAACCGCATGACCAAGCTTCAGTAGAAACTCTGCGGGTCGATATCTACAGCAAGGCGCAGATCCCCTTTCAGCCGCAGTTGTGCCACCCATTTTGCCAGCGCGTCTTGCAGCGGCGCCGCCTTGTCTGCCTTGACCAGCAGGCGCACACGGTGGCGCCCGCGCACCCGCGCAATCGGGGCGGCGGCAGGGCCAAACACCTGCGCGCCAATCGCCCGCAAAGGCGCGTCGCGGCGCGCCAACAGATTGCCCGCGTCAAAGACCTGCGCCATGTCCGGCCCGCTTAGGATAATCCCGGCCATCCGGCCATAGGGTGGCACGCCCGCCTGTCGCCGTTCTGCCGCTTCGGCACGCCAAAAGCCTTCTTCGTCACCCGCCAGAATTGCGCGGATCACCGGATGCTCGGGCTGGTAGGTCTGAAGCAATGCCGCGCCCGGTGCCTCGGCCCGGCCCGCCCGGCCCGCCACCTGCCGCATCAGCTGGAACGTGCGTTCCGCCGCGCGCAGGTCGGACCCCATCAGTCCCAGATCCGCGTCGATCACGCCCACCAGCGTAAGGTTGGGAAAGTTGTGCCCTTTCGCGACCAGTTGTGTGCCGATGATAATATCCGCAGCCCCTTCGGCAATCGCCGCGATCTCGGCCTTGAGCGCGCGGGCGCTGCCATACATATCAGAGCTCAGCGTTGCGATGCGCGCTTCTGGCCAAAGTAGTGCGGCTTCTTCGCCCAGCCGCTCCACCCCCGGCCCCACCGGCGCCATCTTTCCCACTGCGTCGCAAGATGGGCAGGCTTCGGGCATTGGTTTGCTTTCGCCGCACTGGTGACAGACCAGACGCTTGAGAAAGCGATGCTCCACCATGCGCGCATCACAGTGGTCACACCCGATCTGATGCCCGCAGGCCCGGCACAGCGTAATCGGCGCATAGCCGCGACGGTTGATGAACAGCATTGCCTGTTCACCACGTTCCAGCCGTGCGGCCACCTCGCGCTGGAGCGTCGGCGACACCCAGCGATCGCTCGGGAGCTTTTCGCTGCGCATGTCGACGGCACCCATCTGTGGCATCACGGCTGCGCCAAAACGGGCGGTCAATTCCAGCTTGGCGTATTTCCCGGCCTCTGCATTGGCCCAGCTTTCAAGGCTGGGCGTGGCTGAGGCCAGCACGACATGTGCGCCGCAGATTGATGCGCGCAGCACCGCCATGTCACGCGCATTGTAAAGCACGCCGTCCTCCTGCTTGTAGGAGGTGTCATGTTCCTCATCGACCACGATCAGCCCAAGGTTCTGGAACGGCAAAAACAATGCCGAGCGCGCGCCGATGACCAGTTGCGCATTGCCCTGCCCGACCATGCGCCAGATGCGCCGTCGTTCGGTCATCGTGGCGCCGGAATGCCATTCGGCGGGCTTCGCACCAAAGCGTTCGGTCACACGGTGAAAGAACTGTTCGGTCAGCGCGATCTCCGGCAACAGCACCAGCGCCTGCCGCCCCGCGCGCAGGGCTGCCGCCACCGCCTCAAGGTACACTTCGGTCTTGCCAGATCCGGTCACACCGCGCAGCAGCGTCGTGCCATAACGCTCACCGCGCACTGCGTCTGCCAACGCCGCCGCCCCCGCCGCCTGATCATCGGTCAGCGCCTTGCCGGGCAGGTCCGGGTCCATCCGCGCAAACGGCATATCGCGGGGGCTGTCTTCTTCGAACACCGCACCTTGGGCCACCAGCCCCTTGATGACGCTGGGCGTAACCCCCGCCATTTCCGCCAGTTCCTTAAGGGTGAACGCCAGATCGCCAAATTCCTCCAACACCGCCAGAACCCGCCGCCGCGCATCCGTCAGGCGGGCGGGTTCCGCGCCGCCGCCCCGGTATATCTTGCGCATTGACGGCGGATCGCCAAGCCCCGGCGCGCGGGTGCCCAGCCGCAGCATCGCGGGCATCGGTGTCAGCGTATAAGCCGCAGCGCGCGCCAGGAACGTGCACATTTCCTCGCGCATGGGCGGCGCATCCAGCACGCGGATCACGTGGCGGATCTTGCTGAGATCATAATCACCCGCCCCCGGCCCCCAGACCACGCCCAGCACCTTGCGCGGGCCCAACGGCACTTCGACAAAGGCGCCTCGGTGGCATCCGCCTTCCGGCGCCTTGTAATCCAGCGCCCGGCCCAGCGGTTGGGTCGTCAGGACGGACACCAGATCGCCGTGGTTATAAAACTCTGGGATATTCACTGACCGCTCCGGACCCGGTTTTGGGTTTTCAGGGTTTCAGCATCGCAGATCATGCGCTAAAGCCAAGGCAACCGATATATAGCTGTTAGCGATCACATTCCAACCCGGAAGGAAAGCCAGATGAAATTCTTTGTAGACACCGCCGAGATCGACGCCATTGCCGAGCTGAATGACCTTGGCATGGTCGATGGCGTAACGACCAATCCCTCGCTGATCCTGAAATCAGGCCGCGATATCCTTGAAGTGACCAAAGAGATCTGTGATCTGGTCGAGGGTCCGGTTTCCGCCGAAGTGGTCGCGCTGAACGCCGACGACATGATCGCCGAGGGCCGCAAGCTGGCGGAAATTGCCGACAACATTGCAATCAAGCTGCCATTGACTTGGGACGGGCTGAAGGCGTGCAAAGTTCTGACGGGCGAAGGCCGCATGGTCAACGTCACCTTGTGCTTTTCTGCCAATCAGGCGCTGCTGGCGGCCAAGGCCGGGGCGACGTTTATCTCGCCTTTCATCGGGCGGCTGGACGATATCAACATTGACGGGATGGAACTGATCCAGGACATCCGCATCATCTATGACAATTATGGTTTTGAAACCCAAATCCTCGCCGCGTCCATCCGGTCGGTCAATCACGTGCTGGAGGCCGCGCGCATCGGCTCTGACGTGATGACCGCACCGCCGGAAGTGATCAAGAAGCTGGCGTCGCATCCGCTGACCGACAAAGGACTGGAACAGTTCATGGCGGATTGGAAAAAGACCGGGCAAAAGATTCTGTAATCGGTTGGATTATCACATGACCCGGTGCGCCACGCGATGCCGTGCCGGGTCATATCGCAAGCGTCGCCCCACCCGCCAAAGGCGTGACCCCCGGACCTGACCGGGATATTTTGCGTAGCCGCGCAGACGCCTGCCGATGCCCCGAAGCGCACCGCAAATCGTGGGACTGCAATGGCGGCCACAATCGCGCCGAGTGGCATAATTTCGCGAGTCGTCTTCCTTGTGGCGCCACAGTATCGTCAAGGTGTTCAAACGGTTCATTCCGGGCTACGTTCAGCCGGACACCTTCAAAGAGGAATCGATTGTGGCAAGTTCAATCATCGAAGAAGACCTGACCATCGAGGGCAATATCAGCTCCGATGAAGGCACCATCGACGTCAAAGGCCGGGTCACGGGCGATGTCGCAGCGCAGTCTGTCATCGTGCAGGTCGGCGGCTCCGTCGAAGGGGCGCTGTCTGCAATCACGGTCACCATTGAAGGCCGCCACAAAGGCCATCTTCAGTGCGACAACCTCAAGCTGGCGTCAACATCGCACGTGCAGGCCGACATAACGGCCAAAACGATGACGGCTGAAAGCGGTGCCAAGGTGGCCGGCAAGGTCGATATCACGGGCAAGTAGCAACAGCCGTCCGGGTTGCGCCCCGCGACGGCGCGGCATTGCGCGCGGCGTAGTGCCGGGCCGCAGTCTGGAGTTGTGCAGTCTGGGGTTGTCCTGCGTTTCGCAAAGCGCCGCGCCCCGCAGGCTGCACATGCGACAGAGATTTTTTCCGGACATGCGGCCCGCATGTCCGGGGCAGCGCTTCAACGCACCATCCCCACGCATTTTTCGCAATCGGGGCCACGGCGCGACCGGTTATCGTTGGGCCCTTGTGCACTGGCGTGTTGCCGAAGGGATGTTCTCAGGAATTGACAGCACGGACCGGCTCCTCAGAAATGTCAGACACGCCCGTGTTTGACACGACTTTGACCCGACTTTGACCCGACTTTACGTCATCCGGCCCAGCAACAGACAATACGTTAGGCTTGCATACTGTGCCGTGCAACATTCCCCCGCCGGGCCAAAAACAACGCGTGGTCATCGCAATCAACGGTCTTATTCTTTGGCAAAATGCCGTGTCATGGCTTGGCTTGTGCGGCCTGTGCGCCTATCTGCGATAAAAGCGGAGGCTCCATGCAGCATTTCTCACTTCTTGATCTTTCCCCTATCCCCGAAGGCCGGACCGCCGCCGATGCGCTGTCCAATACCGTGGATCTTGCCCGCGCGGCAGAAGCGGCAGGCTATCATCGGTATTGGCTGGCGGAGCATCACAACATGCCGGGCATCGCCAGCGCCGCGACGTCGGTTGTCATCGGCCATGTGGCGGGTGCCACGCGCAGCATCCGCGTTGGCGCGGGCGGTATCATGCTGCCCAACCACGCGCCGCTGGTGGTTGCCGAACAGTTCGGCACGCTGGCCACGCTTTATCCGGACCGCATCGACCTTGGGCTTGGCCGCGCACCGGGCACCGATATGGCCACCGCCCGCGCCCTGCGTCGCCACATGGCCCCCGATGACAGCTTTCCTCAAGATGTTCAGGAACTGATCGGGTATTTCGCCGATGCGGATGATGCCGCCCCGGTGCGCGCCATTCCGGGCGTCGGCACCCATGTGCCGGTATGGATCCTTGGGTCCAGCCTGTATGGTGCACAGCTTGCCGCCTATCTGGGTCTGCCCTATGCGTTCGCGTCGCATTTCGCGCCTGCCATGCTGACCGAAGCGCTGGAGGTTTATCGCCGCACCTTCCGCCCCTCTGCATTTCTGGACAAACCCTATGTGATGATCGCCGCAGGTGTGTGTGCCGGTGAAACGGAGACGCAGGCACAATTTCTGCGCTCCTCGCAACTGCTTGCCTTTGCGCGGATGCGGACCGGCAAACCGGGCAAGTTACCGTTGCCGACCGATGATATCGAGGCCCAGATACCCGCGCCGGTTTTGGCGCAGGTGCATCAAGCGCTGTCATGCTCTGCCAGTGGCGATGCCGCCCAAGTCCGCGGACAGCTTGCCGCGCTGATCGAAACCTACCAACCGGATGAGTTGATGGTGACCGGGATGATCCACGACGCGGACGCGCGCATTCGATCCTTTCAGATCGCGGCAGAGGCGCTTCGCGACTTGTGCGACGCGCCGAACGCCAGCGCAGAGCCTCAGGCCGTTAACGGCTTGTCAGGCTAGACACGCCAGAGAAATTCACCAAAGCGCCTTCTGACGCAGACCTGCAACAGCCCATTCGCGCGGGGCGGTTTTTGAAAGTTCGGGGCAGATTTCGCCACCGCACCATGCTATGACACCCCAAACAAAAAGAGACGCATATGAGCAGCAGCCCCAAAATCGACGATGCCCTGCGCGAGGCGATCATTTCGCAACCCGATGTGATACTGGACGACAGCGATGTCATGCAGGCGCTGATCGCGGCCAATGAAAAGGCAATGGGCGGCAATATTGTCGATCTGCGCGGTATTGCGATGGAACGGCTGGAGACCCGTCTGGACCGGCTTGAGGATACCCACCGCAGCGTCATCGCGGCGGCGTATGAAAACCTTGCCGGCACCAACCAGATCCACCGCGCGATCCTGCGCATGCTTGATCCCGTGGAATTTGAAACCTTCTTGCGCGACCTTGGCGGCGAAGTGGCCGAGATCCTGCGTGTGGACGCAGTCAAACTGGTGCTGGAATCGGTGCAGAACGACAATGACCCGGCGGTCAAACGTCTTGGTGACGTGCTGAGCGTGGCGGAACCGGGGTTCATTGATGATTACCTGACCCAAGGCCGGGGCGGCAGCGTCCGTCAGGTGACATTGCGCGGCGTGCAGGACGCGACCGATCACATCTATGGCGGCAAGGCAGACTGGATACGTTCCGAGGCCTGTCTCAAGCTTGATTTTGGCGCGGGCCGCCTGCCCGGTCTGCTGGTTATGGGCGCGGAAGATCCGCATATGTTCGGCCCCCAGCATGGCACCGACCTTTTGGTGTTTTTCACAGGCGTGTTTGAGCGTGCAATGCGCCGCTGGTTGTCGTGAAGCGCGGCGATGCCGCTGCACAGACCGGGCTGATCAGCCCCGCCGCGCGTGATGCGCTTCAGACATGGCTTGACCATCAGCGCGCGCTTAAGGGCGCCGCACAGAACACCATTACCGCCTATCAGGGCGACGTGGCCGATTTCCTTGCCTTTATGACGGTCCACAAGGGCGATCCCCAGGGATTGGGCGCGCTGGCAAAGATCACGATTTCCGACATGCGCAGTTGGATGGCGCGCACGCGCGGCGCCGACGTGGGGCCGCGGTCAATGGCGCGCAAACTGTCCGCGGTCAAGGCGTTCTATCGCTGGCTGGCGGAACGGGAAGGGTTTGAACCGACGGCGGTGCTGTCGACCCGCTCGCCCAAGTTCCAGAAGAAACTGCCCCGCCCGCTGGCGATTGATGCAGCTCATGCGCTGATCGGCTGTGTCGAATTGCAGGCCCGCGACCCATGGGTTGCTGCGCGTGACGTGGCTGTGCTGACGCTGCTGTGGGGGTGCGGGCTGCGAATTTCCGAGGCACTGGCACTGAAAGGTGCCGACGCGCCTCTGCCGCAGGTGCTGCGCATCACCGGCAAGGGGGGCAAGGAAAGGGTTGTGCCGGTCCTGCCTGCAGCGCGCGAGGCGGTGGACGCCTATCTGCGCGCATGCCCGCACGGGTCGGCCACCGATGCGCCGCTGTTCCGCGCGATCCGCGGTGGCGCACTGGGGCCGCGTGCGATTGCACAGGTGATGGCAGATGCGCGGATGCAACTGGGCCTGCCGGCCACTGCCACCCCGCACGCCATGCGCCACAGCTTTGCCACCCATCTGCTGGATGCTGGCGGTGATCTGCGCGCGATACAGGAATTGCTGGGTCATGCGTCGCTGTCGACCACGCAGGCCTATACCGCCGTGGATACCGCGCGGTTGATGGAAGTCTACAATCGCAGCCATCCCAAGGCGGCTGGCTGAGGCTTGCAGCGCGCGGCGCAATCACCATATTGAGGGCCAAGCGAGGACGACCTCCCCCACCACGGGTCACACCGCCGGGACGGCCCGGACGCAAATGGAGGTCCCCACCATGCGCACCCGCCGCGACCGCATCCGCCACGCCATCAGCTTTGAATTCTTTGGTTTGCTGCTTGTCACGCCGCTTGGCACCTGGCTGTTCGACCAGCCACTACATGACATCGGTGTGGTCACCGTGGTCAGCGCGACGATCGCAATGGCCTGGAATTATTTCTTCAACATCTGGTTTGACCGCGTCTTGCTGCGGCTTGTCGGCGATTTGCGCAAGACGTTGATGGTACGAATTCTGCACGCTTTAAGTTTTGAGATCGGACTGGTCACGGTCTTGATGCCGTTCATCGCGTGGTATCTGGGCGTGTCATTGCTTGATGCGTTGGTGATCGATCTGTCGTTTTCAGGTTTCTACCTGATCTATGCGTTTGTCTTCAATTGGCTGTACGATATGACCTTTCCTGTTCCCAATCCCACAGGGGTGGCGGAATAGGCTGCTGAGGTCATCGGATCGCTGGCGCGATCCGATCGGCTGGGGCTCTGCCCCAGACCCCGGGATATTTGAGGCCAAAAGAAGGTGGATGTTGCGGCACGTGGACTGGCGGGGTTATTCGCCGCGTAGATCTGCCACGAAATTCCGTGCCGCCGTGGCGGGGTCCAGCGCGCCCTCTGCCACACGGTCGCTCAGCGTGCGCAGTGCGGCGCGCGCCTTTGGTGTGGCAAGCTGCGCCAGCAATGTCTGGCGCAC
>JAGXHC010000264.1 GCA_024636405.1 Sulfitobacter sp.
CCTGCACGCAGGGGTGCATATCCGACAACCGGACCGGGCTTCATTTCGGCGTCAGTGCGGTGCACCATCAGCCAACCGTTGGCGGGGGCCATTACCGTTTCCGCGCTTACGACGCCATTGGACACATCCTGATCTGCGGCCATAACCATTGGCGACGCATGAGCATCAGCCAGCGCGGCACCAGTCGTCATCATCAATGCGATTGCGGTACTTGTAAAAAGTTTCATCATTTTTCTCCCTTGGGTTGTTCTTGTTGCAAGGCACGCAACAGGAAGAAAAAGAGTTTCAGATTGACCGAATATTAAAGCGCCAACCGCTTTTCATGCAGGCGGAGATAGCTCGGCAGCGCCCTCGTCAGCAGTTCTGAATCTTTGTCAGACAGATCGGGCAACGGCCCTTCTGCACCGGCAAATCCTGTGCTGTGATGTACTGCGCCGTACCAGTGCGACGCCCATATGCCATCCTCTGCACGCGCGCCTTTTGGCCAATGCAGCATGGCGTCATCAAAAGGCAAATCAATTTCATCGCAAAGCCGCCGCAGCATTCCTTTTGGATTGGCCCGGATGTCCGTGCTGTCGATCACCAGCCCACCGATCCTGTCAAAAAGCGCGGCCTGCTGCACAAACCCGATATCTTCCAGCGTGGCATGTTCGCGCTTTGCGGCATAGCTGGCGATCACGCGCGCAGGGTGGCGGATCAGGTGAATATTCACGCAGTCTTCGGCCCATTCCATCGGAAAGCCGTCAATCATATGATGCGGCATATGCTTCATGTAAAAATGCGGCGCACCACCTGTCACGCAGGCACTGGCAACCTTGTCAGGGTCTGATTCGTGCGCGGCGATGATCTGATCCCGCATCGGATGGTCAATGCCGGTGGCCTTTAGGTACGGGGCATAAAACGGTTCGTCCCACACTGCAAAATCCGGTCGCGCGCCAAAGCTGTACATCATGGCCGTGCTTAGATTTCGGGGACCGGACCACATTGCTATACGCATATTGAATTCCCTGTCTTCGATCTGTGCGGGACGCTAGAAATGTTACCGCGCATTGCCAAGCGGTAAAGTATCATCACCACCACGTGAGTTGGAGTTCTACGTGTTGCGCTATTTGTATGGCAAGCGCAGCGTTGTCTCAAAGAGGAGAGTACCATGAACCATTTCACAACGATCAAGACCTATGCCTTGGCCGGTCTCATCGCCGTTGGGCTGCTGTTACAGTCCACCGCCGCCAAGGCCGCATCAACCGAAACCCTGACGGTTGCAGGCGGATGTTTCTGGTGCGTCGAGGCTGATTTCGAAAAGGTCAAAGGCGTCAAGGAAGCTGTTTCAGGCTTTGCCGGCGGGAAGACCAAGAACCCGACATACAAGCAAGTGACTGGCGGCGGCACCGGGCATTATGAAGCTGTCCAGATCACCTTTGATCCGGACGTGGTCAGCAGCGATACCTTGCTTTCCATGTTCTTCCGGTCCATCGATCCAACCGACGCGGGCGGACAATTTTGTGACCGTGGCGAAAGCTATCGCACGGCAATATTCGCTGACGGTGGTCCGCAAATGGCGGCTGCTGAAAAGGCCAAGGCAGAGGCGCAAACCGCTTTGGGCCAAGACATTGTCACGCCGATCCTTGGCAGCGTTCCGTTCTATGCTGCGGACGCCTATCATCAGGATTACTACAAAAGTGATGAACGCCTTGCCATCACCTCAGTCGGCATAGGGGTCAAGAAATCTGACGCCTACAAGCGCTACCGCAAGGGATGTGGCCGCGATGCGCGCGTCAAGCAATTGTGGGGCAAAGCAGCACCCTTTGCAGGCTAACCAAAACTGTGATCCTGGATTTCCCTGAGATCCGGGATCACGTCTGCGGTCCCTTGGCGCGTCACCATCAGCGCCCCGGCCCGCATCGCCAGATCAATCGCGTCACGCATTGGAACGCCGCGATCAAGACCAGCCGCCAGATAGCCGGTGAACGTATCCCCCGCGCCCGTCGTATCAACTGGCTGGACCTTGTAAGCGTCAAAGGTTTCTTCGATTTTAGCCGTGTTAAAGACCCATCTGCACCCATCCGCCCCCAGCGTCACGATAATCTCTGAAACCGGAAGCGTGTCAAGCGTGCTGCCCGTTGCCTCTTGCAACTGCGCCGCTTCCACGGCGTTCAGGATCAATAGATCCACGTGCCCCATGACTTCTTCCACGGCCTCGGCCGCAAACGGGGCGGCCGCATAGATCACCCGCATCCCCAGCTTCTGCGCGGTCTCTACGGCAAAACGCTGACCGTTGGTTTCATTCTGCAACAACAACGTGTCGCCGGGTGTGGCTTCGGTCAGCGCACTACCGATCATAGCGTTCGTAATCTGCTGGTTCGCGCCCGAAAAGATGACGATTGAATTTTCGCCCTGCGCATCAACGCAAATATTCGCGTGGCCAGTCTGCGTCTCTAACATGGCGATATGCGGGGTATCGACGCCGTATTCCAACAGCCGCTCAACCGCCCAGCCGCCATCAGCGCCAACCGCCCCTATATGCGCCACGCGCGCGCCACCGCGTGCTGCGGCCACCGACATGTTCGCGCCCTTGCCGCCCAACCCTTGTCGAAACCGCGTCGCGGTCAATGTCTCTCCGGGCCCGGGCAGATGTGGCACGTGATAGAAATTGTCCGCGTTGATCGACCCAAGGTTCCAGATCATTCGCCAACCTTGCAGGCCGCCAGAATCGCCATGTTCAGAATGTCATTGGCCGTGGATGTCGATGAACAGATCTGAATTGATTTATCCAGTCCGGTCAGGATCGGCCCGATCACCGTCGCCCCGGCCATTTCCTGCATCAATTTGACCGATATGCTGGCCGAATGACGCGCCGGCACGACCAGAATATTCGCAGGCCCCGTCAGCCGCGAGAATGGGTAATTTGCCTGACTTGCGGCATTCAATGCCACATCCACGGTCATTTCGCCCTCATACTCAAAGTCGACCTCGCGCGCGTCCAGAATACGCGGTGCCTTGTGCATCTTTTCCGCACGCTCGGACACCGGATACCCGAAAGTAGAGAAGCTGACAAAAGCCACCCTCGGCTCAAGCCCCAAATGGCGCGCGACCTTGGCAGCGCTTTCCGCAATATTGGCCAGATCATTTTCATCCGGCCACTCGTGCACCAGCGTATCCGCAATGAACACGATCCGACCCTTGTGCAACAACGCCGTGACCCCTGCCGCGCCATGTTCGGCGTTTGCATCAAACACATGATTCATCTGATCCAGCACATGCGCCGATTTTCGCGTTGCACCCGTGACCAGCCCGTCGCCGTGACCATGCGCCAGCATCAGTGCGGCAAACACATGCCGGTCCCGCGCAGCAAGACGGTGAATGTCCTTGGCGTCATAGCCCTTGCGCTGCAAACGGTCGTAAAGAAACGTTTTATAGGTCTCAAGATGTTGGGTGTTGGCCGCATTCACCACCTCAAGTTCACGCACGGCATCCCCCATCCCGGCTGCCTCCAGCTTGACCTGCACATCGCTTTCGCGACCCACAACCAGCGCCTGCCCCAGACCTGCCCGCTGATACAACACTGCCGCACGCAGCACCTTGGGATCGTCGCCTTCGGCAAATATCATGCGCGACTGATTGTTGCGCGCCCGCGCATTGATACCGCGCAGGATATTGGCCGTCGGATCCATGCGTGATTTCAGGTTTTGCGTATAGGCGTCCATGTCGATAATCGGACGCCGCGCCGCGCCGGTGTCCATGCCCGCCTGTGCCACAGCAGGGGGAAGCCGGTAGATCAGACGCGGATCAAAAGGCGTGGGGATGATATAATCCCGCCCGAACGTCAGGTTCTTGCCATACGCCAATGCAACCTCATCCGGCACATCCTCGCGCGCGAGATTGGCCAGCGCGTGGGCACAGGCGATCTTCATCTCGTCGTTGATGGCGCGGGCATGAATGTCCAGCGCACCCCGGAAAAGATAGGGAAATCCAAGGACGTTATTGACCTGATTGGGATAATCGCTGCGCCCGGTGGCAACAATGGCATCAATCCGCACTTCATGCGCTTCTTCCGGCGTAATCTCAGGGTCGGGGTTTGCCATGGCGAAGATCACCGGATTGTCTGCCATGCCGGCCACCATGTTCTGCGTCACCGCACCTTTTGCAGAAACGCCCAGGAATACATCCGCGCCCTTCATCGCTTCCTCAAGCGTGCGCAGTTCCGTCGATGCGGCATGGGCCGACTTCCACTGGTTCATGCCTTCGGTTCTGCCCTGATAAATCACGCCCTTTGTGTCACACATGATGCAATTGTCGTGCCTGGCCCCCATCGACTTGAGCAACTCAAGACATGCAATCCCCGCCGCCCCGGCACCGTTCAACACGATCCGGCAGTCTTCTATTTTCTTGCCGCTGATGTGCAGCGCATTGATCAGACCGGCGGCACATATCACAGCTGTGCCGTGCTGGTCATCGTGGAAAACGGGGATGTCCATCTCTTCCTTGAGGCGCTGCTCGATGATGAAACATTCGGGCGCCTTGATGTCCTCAAGGTTGATCCCCCCAAAGGTAGGGCCCATCAGCCTGACCGCATTGATAAAGGCTTCGGTGTCTTCGGTGTCCAGTTCAATATCGATGCTGTTCACGTCCGCAAAACGTTTGAACAAAACGGCCTTGCCCTCCATCACAGGTTTGGATGCCAGCGCGCCCAAATTCCCCAGCCCCAGCACCGCCGTCCCGTTAGAAATCACCGCCACAAGGTTGCCCTTGTTGGTATAATCATATGCCGTTTCCGGATTTGCCGCGATCGCTTCGCAAGGAACGGCAACACCGGGCGAATATGCCAGACTTAGATCGCGCTGGGTTGTCATCGGAACGGTTGCAGTGATCTCGAACTTGCCCGGCGTCGGCTCAAGATGAAAGGCCAGAGCCTCTTCGGAGGTGATGCGGTTCTTGGGGGTCACTGTTCAAGCCTTTCGCGGTTTTCTCGAATCTTAGCTTTGATCACAGGGACGCACAATCGCCCGCCGTGTCAGACAACGTAGCGGACCCATTGATGGTTTTTCACGAAGGCATCATGCCGGGTCGGGAATTCATCGTGAAGCCGTGACAATGCCCAGCGAATAACCTGTGGCCGCTCGCAGCGATTGGCGCACCAGATCATACGGATCAGCGTCTGCCAACGCGTCGTATCGGCGCGATACGCCCGATCCAGCGCAACCAATTCGGACTTTGGCTCATCCAGTTGTTTATGGCAATCGGCGCGCAGCAGGCAAAGGTTTAGATTGGCAATCATCAGCCCCTCATGCGCGGCCAGAAGCTCCGCCGCCCGAGCAAATTCGCGGACCTGAAACAATTGCCGTGCAAGTCGCGCCAGATCGTCAGTTTGCGTCAGTTTCGGCAGATCCCCGACAACCGCGCCGACAAATCCTACGATCTGCGCAATGCCTTGTGCTGACAGGGCAACCGGAAGGATATCATCCTTGAACAAATGCGGTTTCGCGTCTGGGTCTTGTCCGTTGTAGTCCGCAAAGAACGTCACGTATCTGCACCCTGCCGCATTCGCCAACGGCCAGAAAAAGCCCCAGCGTGAAACAGCGGTCTGAAGTGTGCCGATCTCAATCACCCAGGCATCCGGATTGGCAAAAAGCATGTTGGTGAACCCGGCCCCGTGATGCGAAACCATGATCTCGGCATTGGCCATAAGCGCGATCTGCTCAAGCGGGCTCAGCCTTTCGAAAACCACATAGTCGAAGCCAAGTTCTGCCAGTTGCTTCAGCAGCTTTTCCTCACCCTCCATCGGTCTCGCGCGGCTGTGTTCCGCATCTCGCCCTACATAGAATCGTTTTGGCAGATGGCTGAAATCTGTCCCCTTGATTGCACGCAATGCCCGTGCGCGCAGGCCCAGAATGTTCGTATTGATGCAGTTCATCGCCAGAATGGACTGAGACCCGATAACTGCTTCGCGCCCCTTCCAGAAATGATCCGTCGGGGCATAGGTATCAATCTGGTCAAACCCGCTTGCCGCGTTTTGATAGTGTCCTCCGATCAAATCGTAAGCGCTGAGGACGCGGTCATAATCCTTCGGTGCCCGTTCAAATCGTACCCGGTCAGCGTATTCGGGATAAAGCGTATCAACAAAAGCACGCGCAAAACCGCGCCGCTTGTCCTCGCTGTTGGGAAAATGGAAATAAATTGGCCCCTCAAATCGAAGCCGGGCCACGACTTCCATTTGACACAAGGATTCCGTGATGAAGTGAAAATAGTTGAAGGTATTGCGACACTCGATCGCGAATGCGATATCGGGCCCAAGCGGTCCATCAAAACGCGCCAGTTCCGTGTTCACATTCCGCTGCTGGCATCTTGCAAAATAGTCAATCAGATGTTGCTCCGCATCTGGGTCAACACCCTCTCGTTCCTTGATATAGGCGTTCTGAAGCCGCGTCGCTGACGCGCCGCTGAGCAACAGTTTTTCACCGACCATGATGTGCGATTTGCGAAAGCTGGCCTGCTCCAGCATCACCGGAACTGAATTATATTCCAAGGCTCTGCCAAATTTCCGATGCTGCTGCGACTGGCTGACGAATTGCGTGATCCGGTCGTTGGTGTCAGCAAAATCGCTGACGGCAAAACCTTCAATCAATCCGCGCGGATGTTCACGCCACACATAGGCCGGCACTTCGAGAACCGACAAACCGGGTTCCTGCCACGGATTCAAAAAACTCTCCTCAGGCGGTGCCGTGAGATCGACTTTGTTTCGCACTGCCCCTGCGACCCTTTCGCGTTTCGATACAAATGATGTTGTGGCTCTTTTTAACACAGGACGCTTGCAGGTCTACCGCGTTCCCGACGTGGCCCCTTTCGCTGAGCACCTCGTTTTTGTACAGACGGGGGACCACGGGGGATTGCAGGTGCAGCAGGAAAAAGTGACGCCCATGATGGCGCAGTATCTGGAGTTGAAGGCGGGCTATGCCGATGCGCTGCTGTTCTACCGGATGGGCGATTTCTATGAGATGTTCTTTGACGATGCCGTCGCGGCCTCCGAGGCGCTGGATATTGCGCTGACCAAACGCGGCAAGCATAACGGCGCCGATATTCCCATGTGCGGGGTGCCGGTACATGCCGCCGAAGGGTATCTGCTGACGCTTATTCGCAAGGGGTTTCGGGTCGCTGTCTGCGAACAGATGGAATCCCCCGCCGAGGCGAAAAAACGTGGTCATAAATCAATTGTTGCGCGCGACGTGGTGCGTCTGGTCACCCCCGGCACGTTAACGGAGGAATCGTTGCTGGAGGCGCGGCGCCACAATTACCTTGCAGCCTATGCCGAGGTGCGCGATGCCAGCGCGCTTGCCTGGGTCGATATTTCCACCGGCGCGTTTCATGTCATGGCGCTGACCCCGGTGCGTCTGGGCCCCGAACTGGCCCGCCTTGCGCCATCAGAACTGATTGTATCAGAGGTGAAAGAGCCTGAACTCCACGGATTAGTCTCTGAATTTGGAATTGCACTGACAGGAATGGCACGGTCCGCCTTTGACAGCGCCGGCGCAGAAAAGCGCATTTGCGACCTGTTTGAGATCGCGACGCTTGACGCCTTTGGCAGCTTCAGCCGCGCCGAGGTTTCCGCGATGGGCGCCATAATCGACTATCTCGACATCACCCAAAAAGGCAAACTGCCGTTGCTGCGCGCACCGCAAAAGGACGCAGAGACGCGAAATGTTCAGATTGACGCGGCGACACGCCGCAATCTTGAACTTACCCACGGCCTGAACGGTGGCCGTGCAGGATCATTGCTTGCCGTCATGGACCGGACGACAACTGCCGTCGGCGCCCGTTTGCTTGGGCACCGCATATCAAGCCCTTCGCGCGTGTTAGAGACGATAACCGCGCGGTTGGATGCTGTGTCCTTCGCCTTCTATACGCCGCGCCTGACGCAGGATATCCGCGCCGGATTGCGCAGGGTGCCCGATCTTGATCGCGCCTTGTCCCGTCTGTCGTTGGATCGGGGCGGTCCCCGCGATCTTGCTGCGATCCGCAGCGGTCTGATCGAGGCAGAAAATCTGCACGCGATGCTGGCAAAATGTGATCTTCCGGCTCTTCTAAAGGATGCCACCGACGGTCTGAAGGGCCATCGCATATTGATTGATCTGCTTGACGAGGCGCTGATTGCGGAGCCTGCGTTACAGGTGCGCGATGGGGGATTTATTGCGTCGTCGTATGACAGCGAACTGGAAGATGCCCGAAAACTGCGCGATGACGGGCGCAGCGTGATTGCCCGGATGCAGCAGCAATTCGTCTCTGATACAGGCATTTCGTCCCTAAAGATCAAGCACAACAATGTGCTTGGCTACTTCATCGAAACCACCGCCACCCACGCGGAAAAGATGCTGTCACCGCCTCTGTCTGAAACATTCATTCACCGCCAGACCACCGCCAATCAGGTGCGTTTCACGACCGTCGCCCTGTCAGAGATGGAGACCAAGATACTCAATGCCGGGAACCGCGCGCTTGAGATTGAAAAGCGGCTCTATGAAAGCCTGAAAGGCGCTGTCTTGGACAATGGCGGTCAAATCGGCGTCCTGTCTGCCGGGCTGGCAGAGCTTGACCTTGCGACAGCACTTGCCGATCTGGCACAAGCCGAAAACTGGGTCCGGCCCAAAGTGGACAACAGCCGGGCTTTTGATATTTCCGGCGGTCGCCATCCGGTGGTGGAACGCGCCCTTGCGCAACAGTCGGGTGATCCGTTTATCGCAAATGATTGCGACCTGAGCGCACAGGGCGGTTCCGCCAAGATTTGGCTGCTGACAGGTCCGAATATGGCGGGCAAATCCACCTTCCTGCGACAGAATGCGCTGATTGCTCTCATGGCCCAAATGGGCAGTTTTGTGCCTGCAATTTCTGCCCACATCGGCATGATCAGCCAGCTTTTCAGCCGTGTTGGCGCCTCTGATGTTCTGGCGCGCGGTCGGTCCACCTTTATGGTCGAAATGGTGGAAACCGCGGCGATCCTCAATCAGGCCGATGACCGGGCGTTGATCATTCTGGATGAGATCGGGCGCGGCACTGCTACTTATGACGGTCTGTCGATTGCCTGGGCGACGCTGGAACATTTGCATGACGTAAACCGCGCCCGCGCTCTTTTTGCCACCCACTACCATGAAATGACGGCAC
>JAGXHC010000265.1 GCA_024636405.1 Sulfitobacter sp.
ACTCAATCTTGGACAATTTGCCCGACGTGCCTGCTGTTGAAAATAAAGGTCCTGTACTGACTGGTATCGTGAAATGGTTCGATCCGGTAAAGGGATTTGGTTTTGTCGTCGCGGATTCCGGCGGCCCTGACATCCTGTTGCACGTAAATGTGTTGCGGAACTTCGGTCAAAGCTCGGTCGCGGACGGATCGCGTGTGGAACTTTACGCCCAGCAGACCGACCGCGGCGTTCAGGCAACACAAGTCACCGCGATCCACCCCCCCGAAGGGGCGCAGGCGGCGGTGCTGGCGGATATCGTCGGGCTGGATCTGGCGCTGATTGCGGCGGCGCCGCTTTTGCCCGCCCGCGTCAAATGGTTCGACAAGGCCAAGGGTTTCGGGTTTGCAAATGTCTTCGGCAAGCGCGAAGATGTGTTTCTGCATGTCGAAGTGCTGCGCCAGTCGGGTCTGTCTGATCTGCAACCGGGCGAAGCGCTTGCGATGCGCGTCATTGAAGGCAAGCGCGGACAGATGGCCGCAGAGGTGCAGGCATGGGAAACAGTGCTCGGGGATGGTACAAAAAAGGACGGCTGAGCCTGCTTGCCGTGGTGATTGCCGGGTGTTCCCAGACGGTTCAGGGCGCGGAGGTGTGCACAGTCGACGCCGTTCATCTGCGCGGTGACTGGGGCAAAGCCCGATTCTCCATCGAAGTCGCGGACGATGCCATTGAACGCGCGCGCGGGTTGATGCACCGCGAAAGCCTGCCCGCCAGTGCCGGTATGCTTTTTGTTTACGAACGCCCGCAAACCCTGAGCTTTTGGATGCGCAACACGCTGATTCCGTTGGATCTGCTGTTTATCGATGCGCATGGCGTGGTACAATACATCCATCATATGGCTGTGCCCCGCGATGACACCGCGATTCCCGGCGGAGACGATCTGTTTTCCGTGCTTGAGATCAATGGCGGGCTGGCAAAACGGATGGGGATCACCGAAGGCACAGAGCTGCGCCACCCTGCGTTTGCAAAGAACCGACCCGCATGGCCCTGTTAGGGCTTTCCATTCGCTTTTCATCTGGCTAAAGAGGCCAAGTCGGAGCGTGGCGCAGCCTGGTAGCGCACCTGTTTTGGGTACAGGGGGTCGGAGGTTCGAATCCTCTCGCTCCGACCACTTTTCACCTTATGAGAATTTTACTGCTGCGTGCGCCTGTGGACGCACGCCGGGTCGCCTCCCATATATGGGCCATATAAGGCAGTTCTGGGGGGCGCGTCGATTTCGACAGCAATGGCAGGGCTGGCGGCGTCCACCAGCGCCAACGCGGTCCAGCCGACACGCCATGCGCCAGAACGACCGCCAAAGCGATTCTGTTCTTTGCCGTGGCGCAAAAGTGACAACCAGATGGCGATCCCCCAAAGTTGAGCCCGCACCGCCGCCAGCCGATCTTGCGTCTCGATCACTGCGGCAGCCTGTGGATGATTTGATGTGATGCGTGAATATTTTTGCGTAACCGTGCCGCAGCATTGACGTTTATCGCACGCGGGTCCGATGCACGGCCTGCGGGTATCTTTGTGGATATCGGCAAATTGAATCACAGCGACTGCCGCCGGGCAAAAAACGCGGCGTGGGTCAACCACAAGTTCGGAAAAAAAGTCAAAAATTTGCGTTGACCGACTAGGGCAATATACGTCAGTTTGTGGAGGCTGAAGATGTCGCCACAAGATGTAGTGGTAAACGCTCAAAAGGCGCATCAGGGCAAAGAGACAGGCAAACGACTTATATCGTGAACCCGCGTGGTGTGACTTGGGGGCTTTTTACCTCAGGACATAGGATATGTCGCTGCTCTTTGCCGATGGCGAACGGGGTAGGGGACGGCTTGCAATGACAGGCCCGGCTCTTGGATGAAATTGCTGGAAACGAGGCAGTATAAAGAATGAAGATTGAACGAAAATTCACCAATGTCGGGCAAGATGCCTATGCTGATCTGGATTTTGTGACCACAGTCTCGGAAATTCGGAACCCGGACGGGTCGATCGTCTTCAAACTTGACGACGTCGAAGTGCCCAGCAGCTGGAGCCAGGTCGCAAGCGACGTGATCGCCCAGAAATATTTCCGCAAGGCCGGCGTGCCCAGCGAAGTGACGAAGGTCAAGGAAAAGGGCATCCCCGAGTTTCTGTGGCGCTCGGTGCCTGCTGAAGATGCGACAATGGGCGGTGAGACGTCCTCCAAGCAGGTGTTTGACCGGCTGGCAGGGGCATGGGCCTATTGGGGTTGGAAGGGTGGCTATTTCACCACCGAAGAGGACGCGCTCGCCTATTACGATGAGATGCGCCATATGCTGGCATCCCAGCGTGCCGCGCCCAATTCGCCGCAGTGGTTCAACACCGGCCTGCACTGGGCCTACGGCATCGACGGCCCGGCGCAGGGCCATTACTATGTGGACTATAAATCTGGCAAGCTGACACGGTCCAAATCGTCTTATGAGCATCCCCAGCCGCACGCCTGCTTTATTCAATCCGTGGCCGATGATCTGGTCGGCGATGGCGGCATCATGGATCTTTGGGTCCGTGAGGCGCGTCTTTTCAAATATGGCTCCGGCACCGGCACCAACTTTTCATCCCTGCGCGGTGCGGGTGAAAAGCTGTCAGGCGGCGGCAAGTCGTCCGGCTTGATGGGCTTTCTCAAGATCGGCGACCGTGCCGCCGGTGCCATCAAATCAGGCGGCACAACGCGCCGCGCTGCAAAAATGGTCATCGTTGATGCAGACCACCCCGATATTGAGGATTTCATCAACTGGAAGGTGATCGAGGAACAGAAGGTCGCCAGCATCGTAGCAGGCTCAAAGATGCACGAGGAAAAGCTGAACAAGCTTTTCGCCGCGATCAAGGCATGGGACGGCGCCGAGGCGGATGCCTATGACCCCGCCAAGAATGACAGCCTGAAACAGGCGATCCGCGATGCCAAGAAGGTTGCGATCCCTGAAACCTACGTCAAACGGGTGCTGGATTATGCCCGTCAGGGTCACACCAGCATCGAATTCCCGACCTATGACACCGATTGGGACTCAGAGGCTTACAATTCCGTTTCGGGCCAGAATTCGAACAATTCGATCCGCGTCACCAATGCGTTTCTCACGGCTGTCGAAAAGGACGCCGATTGGGAACTGCTGGACCGCACCACAGGCAAGGTATCAAAGACGATCCGCGCCCGTGATCTTTGGGATCAGGTCGGCCATGCCGCCTGGGCCTGTGCCGATCCCGGCATCCAATACCATGACACTGTGAACGACTGGCATACCTGCCCCGAAGACGGTGCGATCCGCGGTTCCAACCCATGCTCGGAATACATGTTTCTGGACGACACGGCCTGTAACCTGGCGTCGATGAACCTGCTGACCTTCCTGCAGGACGGCGAATTCATGGTCGAGGATTACATGCACGCCTCGCGGCTCTGGACCGTGACGCTGGAAATCTCCGTGATGATGGCGCAATTCCCGTCCAAGGAAATCGCGCAGCGGTCCTATGACTTCCGCACGCTGGGGCTGGGCTATGCCAACATCGGCGGTCTGCTGATGAACATGGGCTTTTCGTATGACAGCAACGAAGGGCGCGCGCTTTGCGGCACCTTGACGGCGATCATGACCGGCGTCGCCTACGCCACGTCGGCCGAAATGGCCAAAGAGTTGGGCGCGTTTCCGGGCTATCAGAAAAACGCGCGGCACATGCTTCGTGTGATACGCAACCACCGCAATGCGGCCTACGGCAATGCCACCGGCTATGAAAAGCTGTCGGTCAAGCCGATGCCGCTGGATCACGGCAACTGCCCGCAACCGGGGCTTGTCGATGTGGCGATGTCCTGCTGGGACGAAGCACTGAAAATGGGCGAGGCGCACGGCTACCGCAATGCGCAGACTTCCGTTATCGCGCCGACAGGCACCATCGGTCTGGTCATGGATTGTGACACAACCGGCATCGAGCCTGACTTTGCGCTGGTAAAATTCAAAAAGCTGGCGGGCGGTGGCTATTTCAAGATCATCAACCAATCGGTGCCTGCCGCGCTGGAAAAGCAAGGCTACGGGTCGGCCCAGATCGAAGAGATCATTGGCTATGCGGTTGGCCACGGCACAATCGGAAACGCACCGGGCATCAACCACACCACGTTGATGGGCCACGGCTTTGGCCCCAATGAACTGGCCAAGGTGGACGGGGCGCTCAAGCAGGCGTTCGATATCCGCTTTGTCTTCAACCAATGGACGTTGGGCGCGGAATTCTGCACGCAGGTGCTGGGCATTCCAACGGAAAAGCTGAACGATCCGACGTTCGATCTGCTGCGGTCGCTTGGCTTTACGAAAAAGGACATCGACGCCGCGAATGACCACGTTTGCGGGACAATGACGCTGGAAGGTGCGCCGCATCTGAAAGAAGAACACTACAGCATCTTCGACTGCGCCAACCCCTGCGGCAAGAAGGGCAAGCGGTTCCTGGGCGTCAACAGCCACATCACCATGATGGCAGCGGCCCAGTCGTTCATCTCCGGCGCGATCTCCAAGACGATCAACATGGCCAATGACGCCACGATTGAGGATTGCCAAAAGGCGTACGAGCTAAGCTGGTCATTGGGCATCAAGGCCAACGCGCTTTACCGCGACGGCTCCAAATTGTCGCAACCTCTGGCGGCCTCACTGGTGGAGGACGACGACGAAGCAGCCGAGATCCTCGAAAGCGGCTCACTGCATGAAAAGGCGGCTGTGCTGGCCGAAAAGATCGTCGAGAAGGTGATCGTCAAGGAACTGATCAAATCGCACCGTGAAAAGATGCCGCAGCGCCGCAAGGGATATACCCAGAAGGCAAACGTGGGCGGTCACAAGGTCTATTTGCGCACCGGCGAATACGAGGACGGCAAGCTGGGCGAAATCTTTATCGACATGCACAAGGAAGGCGCGGGTTTCCGGGCGATGATGAACAACTTTGCCATCGCCGTCTCCGTTGGTCTGCAATACGGCGTGCCGCTGGAGGAGTTCGTGGATGCCTTCACCTTCACCAAGTTCGAGCCGGCAGGCATGGTTCAGGGCAACGACAGCATCAAGAACGCGACCTCGATCCTTGATTATATCTTCCGCGAACTGGCCGTCTCTTACCTCGACCGGACCGATTTGGCACATGTCAAACCCGAAGGCGCTTCCTTTGACGATCTGGGCAAGGGCGAGGCCGAAGAAAACGTCGCCAACGTCAGCGAACTGAGCGAAACAGCCGCCAGCCGTTCGCTGGAAGTGCTGCGCCAGATCAGCTCCACCGGCTATTTGCGCAACCGATTGCCGCAGGAACTGGTGGTGCTTCAGGGCGGGCAGGGCGGCGGTTCAGTCGCACTGGATACGCTGGTCCCGCAGGTCGCTGCCGGTGCTGTGGCGGTCGCGATGAAGTCCACGACAACCGTTGCAAGCGGCAGCGTCGGCATCCATGCCCGCACCAAGGCCAAGATGCAGGGGTATGAGGGCGAGGCCTGCGGCGAATGTGGCAACTACACGCTGGTCCGCAACGGAACCTGCATGAAGTGCAACACATGCGGTGGCACGAGCGGGTGTAGCTGAGCAGGCCCGCCAGGAAGAAACAAGGTAGAGCGCTTTGGCACTTTACCAGCAACCGGGGTGGCTCTCATCGTTCTCAAGGGAACGACTGCCGCCACTTCATTGCTTCGGGCTACGCCCGTAGCAACTTACACGGGGCGGGTGCGCTCGCTCCCTGACGACGTTCAGGCCGCAGGCAAAACAATTACCGAGCGGTTAACAAACTGAGCCTGAACGGCGAAACTAATGGCAGGGCTTCGGCTCTGCCTTTTTTCTTCTAAGGCTGATGAGAACTTTTCTCGGTGGCGATTGGCGAAACTTCACTCACCGGCCTGTGCGTTTTGTTTGAAAACACCCGCGAACGCCGAAATCCGGGCGGAGCGTCGGCTATCGTTTCTTCGTTTGCCGGTGGCCGCTGCGCAAAGTCAGGGATTTACGCGCGGCATGCCCGCGCAGGTGTCGTACCTCACAGGTGTGCGACATCCACCCAGATTGGCAGATGGTCAGACGCCCGCCGCGTCAGCGCGGTTTCCAGCACACCGGCCGTTGCCAGTGCCAGATGAGAATCCAGCGCGATCCGGTCCAACGCGGCCAGCGGCAGACGCGCGTGGTAGGATTTTCCGGGCGCGTGGATGGTGAAAAGCTTTGCCAGCCGCCCAAGTCCGACCTTGGTGGACCATTCATTCATGTCCCCGGCGATCAGCGTGGGACAGGGTGTCTGTGCGGACAGATGCGCGAACATTGCGGTCAGTTGTCCCTTGCGGGACGGGCGCAGCAGACCCAGATGGGCCGCCACCACACGGATCAGCTTGCCCTCAATCCGCAGGTCTGTCACCAGCGCGCCGCGCGGCTCGACACCGGGCAGGTTCAGATGCTCCACCGCACTTACCTGCGCGTCGGGCGACACCAGAACGGCATTGCCATGCCAACCCAGGCTGACCTCACCGGGGACAAACACCGGGACCAGTCCGGTACGGTCGCGGATGATCCCCAAAGGCAATGCGGAAGGGCGGTCACCCAGGCGCCGATCCGCTTCCTGAAGCACGACAACGTCGGCCTGCAAGGCTTTGATAATCTTGAAGATTCGATCAGGATCGCGGCGACGGTCCGTGCCCACCGCCTTGCGAATGTTGTAGCTCGCGATGCGCAGCGTACCGGGGGTACGGGGCGCGATCATAAAATCGGTGCCCCGAGCCGGAACAGGCCTTCGGCGACACGCCGCGCAAGATAGGGGTGGGTTTCGCTGCTGTCGCATTGCTCTGACAGTCTTGCAAACCAATCCGCCAGCTCTGCGACCGTGCCGGCATCATAGCAAAACAGCACCGTCTCGAAATTCAGCAACATGCTGCGCACATCGAAATTGGCCGATCCGACATATCCGACGTCATCTATGATGCCCGCCTTGGCGTGCAGCATGCCGGGTTGGAAATAAAGCACCTGCGCGCCCGCTTCCTGCATTTCGCGCAGATAACCACCGCGTGCGAAATCGGCCAACCGCTGGTTCGAATGTGCCGGCACCATCAGCCGCACATCCACGCCGCGCCGCGCCGCAATCGACAGCGCATTGCCCAGCGTCTCAGTAGGCACAAAATAGGGGGTAACGATCCAAATACGGGTCTGTGCCATATGCAGTGCGCGGATCAAACCGTCGTGCAACGGATCCTCTTTCACATCCGGCCCGGACGGAACCAGCTGTACCGTGGCGGTTCCCGCAACGCCGGGTGCTGCCAGAGACTTCTGCGCAAGGGTCTGGCCGCTGGCCACTTCCCAATCTGAGCGGAAAACATCGGAAAAGCTTTGCACAGCACTGCCCGCCAATACGAAAGCCAGATCGGTCCAGGCATCTTCGTGTGGCTCCGCGCTCAGGTAATGGGCGCCCATGTTCATTCCTCCGGAAAAGACACGCACCCCGTCGACGATTATCATTTTACGGTGGTTGCGCAGATTAAGATGGCCCGGTCCCGGAAGTTGCAACAGAGGAGAATAGAAAAAGATCTCACCCCCCGCTGCGCGCAACCGCCGCAGCGCCGCCGCCGGTCCGCGCAATGTGCCCAGCCGGTCCAGCAGCAGCCGCACCTTGACCCCGGCTTGTGCGCGCGCGGTCAGGGCATCGACAAAACTTTCGCCGGTATCATCAGATGCGACAATATAAAACATCGCTGACACGCTGTCGCGCGCACTGTCAATCATCGCCATCAGCGCATGATAGGCGGCATCGGGGCTTTCCAGCAGGCGCAGCGTCTGGCCATGGGAGGCGGCGGGCAGGCCGTAATGCTGAAATGTCTCATCCAGCGGATGCGCCGGAACCGGGGGCAGACCTGCGGCATTGCCACGGCAGAAATCAACGGGATTGAACCGTTGTGAATGCTTGCGAAACCCCAGCGCCAGAAAAACCGGCACCGCAACCCAAGGCAGGGCCACAATAAACAGCAGCCAGGCCGCCGTGGATTGTGGCGTGCGGCGTTGTTGCAAGATCACGATTGCGGCCAATAGCGTCAGCAACACCACAATCGTGATCTCGAAATGGGTGGTAAGCCAATACATCATCCGCGCGGTGTCCGACCTTGAATAAGAGGCATTTGCGCGACGTTATCAAAGCGCAAAAGCAGGCGCACGGGGCAAATCGGCAGGAGCGGGGGAAATTCGCACCCTGTCCGGCCTTCCGCTGCTGTGACCCTGTGCGCAAAGCGACGCATTGTTGCTCGCCAGCTGCACGCGCTACGCCTTGGGCAAGGCTTAGTTCGTGTTGCGCGATTGAACGGTAGGTTTGCGTCATATTTGACCGGGCTTCCGGTGCTGACGGTAGCATTTCATTTTACGAAGCCGAAAACGCTGACCATACCTGCCGCTGCTGGGGAAACGTGGTCCGACGCGCGTTTTCGTTCCCCCAATTCTCAGGCAGGATCAGGCGGGCAGATGTATCATGAACCGGTCCCGGATTGCCGCATCGGTTTCGGCATCAAACCGCGCCGCTGCGCGACGGCTCAGGATGTCTTCCTTGCGGGCCGTGGCGCGGGCGATCAGGTCGGGTTTGCCGTTTTCGGCCCATTCCTTGGGCGATGTTCGGTCCCCAAGCGCCGGATAGACGTGATCCGCCTCCATTCGGCTCAGGGTTTCATCAGTGCCCAGATAATGCCCCGGCCCCCCGATGCAAACCTTGCGCATCTGTTCCAGTGCCAGTGTTTCGTCATTGACCTCGATGCCGCGGACACAGCGCATCGCCTGTCCGATCAGATCATCCCCAGGATCAGCGATTCGTGACAGAACCCCAGCAGGGATGCATGCATCCCAGCCGCCTCATATACCATGTTCAGCCCCGACAATCCGGCCATCACGTTTGAACACATCTGTTCCCACCCGGCCTGCATGTCGGGCAGCTTGCTGTCGGCGATGCCCGCGGCAGCACCACCGGGCAGGTTGTAATATTTGTGCATCTGCGCGCAGCCCGCCGTCAGCAGAGCCTGTTCGCCCGATCCCCCCGTCATCGCGCCCGACCGCAGGTCCAACCCAAAGGGCCAGGTGCCAAATATCGCCGGATGCCCCGGTTTCACCGCGTTGACGTAGACCAGCCCGGCCAGACATTCCGCCACGGCCTGCACGATGGCCCCCGCCACGGTGGACGGCGCGGTGGCGCCCGCCATCCCGGCCGACAGCAGCAGCACAGGCATCCCGCCCTCAATCACCTTTTCCATCACCTGACAGGATTCGGTGGCAAACTTCATCGGCGGCACGACAAAACAGTTGGAGTTCGAGACGAACGGCCGTTCGCGCCATTTGTCTTCGCCGCCCGCAATCATATGCAGCATCTCAAGCGCGTGCGGCACAAACCCCGGTTCGGTGAAGGACACGCCGACGTGTTTCGTTGTGCCCGAACAGCAGGCGTAAATGCTGTTGAGG
>JAGXHC010000266.1 GCA_024636405.1 Sulfitobacter sp.
GATCAGGATGTGTCCAATGGCGTCGTAAGCGCGGAAACGGTAATGGCCCCCGCCAACGGTTGGCTGGTGGTGCACCGCACTGACGCCGAAATGAAGCCCGGTCCGGTTGTCGGCTATGCGCCCCTGCGTGCAGGCGAGAACATGGACGTTGCCGCGATCCTTCAGGAAGACGTCAAATCCGGCGACATGCTTATGCTGATGGTCCACGGCGAAGATGGCGGAATGCAGATGGGTGGTTTTGAATACACTCTGGGCGCCAAGGAAGACGGCCCGATCAAGCCTGACGGCAAATTGGTGATGACGGTCGTCAAAGCCAAATAAGAAGCCAGATCGCCACAAGAGGCCCGGACGGTATCCCATCCGGGCCTTGTTAGTGTCTGCTATTTGGTGCTCAGCCGCTTGTCACGCGCCGCAATCAGCTTGAGCCGCAAGGCATTCAGCTGAATGAATCCTGCCGCGTCTTTTTGATCATAGGCACCGGCGTCGTCTTCAAATGTGACATGCGCTTCGGAATAAAGCGAATGATCCGACCAGCGGCCAACAGTGCGCGCATGGCCCTTGTAGAGCTTCAGCCGAACCGTTCCCGTTACATGGGTCTGGCTGGCGTCGATGGCGGCCTGCAACATCTTGCGTTCCGGGCTGAACCAAAAACCATTGTAGATCAGTTCGGCATACTGCGGCATCAACTGGTCCTTGAGATGCATTTCCCCGCGGTCCAGTGTGATCGATTCAATGCCGCGGTGCGCCTCAAGCAGCAACGTGCCGCCGGGTGTTTCATAGATGCCGCGGGATTTCATCCCGACAAAACGGCCCTCGACCAGATCAAGCCGACCGATGCCGTGTTTGCCGCCCAGTTCGTTCAATTTCGTCAGGATCGTCGCAGGCGACATTGTTTCGCCATTGATGCTGACGGCATCGCCACGCTCAAATCCGATTTCGACGTATTCCGGGGTATCGGGGGCGTCTTCGGGATTAACGGTGCGCTGATAGACATAGTCGGGCGCGTCCTGTGCCGGATCTTCCAGCACTTTGCCCTCGGACGAGGTGTGCAACAGGTTCGCGTCCACGCTGAAAGGCGCATCCCCGCGCTTGTCCCTGGCAATCGGAATCTGGTATTTCTCGGCAAAATCAATCAGTTTGGTGCGGCTGGTCAGATCCCATTCGCGCCAGGGCGCAATGACCTTGATGGAAGGGTTCAGCGCATAGGCCGCCAGTTCAAACCGCACCTGATCGTTGCCCTTGCCGGTTGCGCCATGCGCCACGGCATCGGCGCCTGTTTCCTCGGCGATCTCAACCAACCGTTTGGAAATCAGCGGCCGCGCGATTGAAGTCCCCAGCAGGTACAACCCTTCGTAGACGGCGTTGGCGCGAAACATCGGGAACACGAAATCGCGGACGAACTCTTCGCGCAGATCCTCAATGTAAATGGCGGACGCGCCCATCATCTCGGCTTTATTGCGGGCCGGTTCCAGCTCTTCGCCCTGTCCCAGATCGGCGGTGAAGGTCACGACTTCGCAACCATATTCAGTTTGCAGCCACTTCAGGATAATCGAGGTATCAAGACCGCCGGAATAGGCGAGAACAACTTTTTTCGGTGCGGACATGAAAGGTTCCTTTCCAGTTCGTTCAGCGAGGTATCGGGTTTCGCGGGATTGGGCAAGAATGAAGCCTGCGTTGACCCGCTGGCGCGCGCGGCCTATCGACGGAAGGCACGATCAGGGACATCACGATGAACGACAATTTCAGAACCGCGGCACAGACCGCCACCACCGCAATGCGCGAGGTGTTTGTGGAAACGCCGCTTTTGCGGAATGACCACCTGTCAGAGAGGTATGACGCGGATATCTGGCTCAAACGTGAGGATTTGAGCCCGGTACGATCCTACAAACTGCGCGGGGCGTTCAACGCGATGCGCAAGGTGATCCCGGCGCAGTCTGTCTTTGTCTGCGCTTCGGCGGGAAATCATGCGCAGGGGGTCGCCTTTATGTGCAGTCATTTCGGGGTGCGTGGTGTGATCTATATGCCAGTGACGACCCCGCAGCAAAAGGTGCAGAAGACCCGCATGTTTGGCGGTGCCAATATCGAGGTGCGGTTGGTCGGCGACTATTTTGACCAGACGTTGGCAGCAGCGCAGAAGTTCTGCGCCGACGAGGGCGCGCATTTTCTATCACCATTTGACGATGACGACGTGATCGAAGGTCAGTCATCCGTCGCGGTCGAGATCGAAGCGCAACTGGGACGTGCGCCCGACCGCATTATCCTGCCTGTGGGGGGTGGCGGGTTATCGTCCGGAGTGCGCGGTTATTTTGGCAATACCTGCAATTTCACCTTTGTAGAGCCTTCTGGTGCGCCCAGTCTTGCGCGCGCGTTGGCCGAAGGCGCGCCGGTAGATATCTCACCGATCAACAGCTTTGTGGACGGTGCGGCGGTGGCCAAGATAGGCGCGCGCAACTTTGAGCGTCTGCGCGATATTGACCCTGCCGATGTGGTGCACCTGTCGGAAGACCGGATTTGTGTAACGATCACTGAAATGCTGAACGTCGAAGGTATTGTGCTGGAACCTGCCGGAGCACTGTCCATCGAAGCGCTGAGCGAGGTGGCAGACCAGATCAAGGGAAAGACCGTGGTTTGTGTCGCATCGGGTGGCAATTTTGATTTTGAACGCCTGCCAGAGGTCAAGGAACGTGCGCAAAGGTATTCGGGGATCAAAAAGTACTTTATCCTGCGGATGCCGCAACGGCCCGGCGCGCTGAAGGAATTTCTGAACTTGTTGGGGCCTGATGATGATATCTGCCGGTTCGAATACCTCAAGAAATCGGCGCGGAATTTCGGTTCTGTGCTGATCGGTATCGAAACCCGGAGCCGCGAGAACTTTGACCCTTTCCTGCGGCAACTACGCGAGGCGGGATTTACCTTTACCGACATCACAAACGACGAAACACTGGCGCAGTTCGTTTTGTAGAGGTCTGCGATGAAATTCAAAAACAGTGCGGTTGTCATCACCGGCGGTGGCAGCGGGATCGGTGCTGCGCTGGCACAGCGCGCCGCGACGGCAGGTGCGCGGGTCTGTGTGGCCGATCTGGATGGTGAAAAGGCAACCGCCATTGCGGAACAGATCGGCGGACTGGGTGTTCAATGCGATGTGCGGGATGAGGCGGCAATCAAATCGCTGATTGCGCAAGCCGAGGCGGCACACGGACCCGTCGACATATACGTCTCTAACGCGGGCTTGGGGCGACCCGAACCTGATCACGCGGCATCTGCGCCTGATGATGTCTGGATGCTGAATTGGCAGGTGCATGTGATGGCGCATGTCTTTGCCGCGCGGGCATTGTTGCCGGATATGATTGCACGGGGATCAGGGCACCTTGTCAATGTAGCGTCAGCGGCGGGGTTGCTGAATCAAATTGGTGACGCCGCTTATTCCGCGACGAAACATGCCGCAGTCAGCTTTGCCGAATCGCTGGCAATTTCGCATGGTCGACAGGGCATTGGCGTTTCGGTCGTTTGCCCGCAATACGTCGCGACGCCGCTTTTGGGTCTGACGGATGCAGATGCGACACCGGACGGTTCGTTGCTGACCGCTGACGATGTGGCGCGCGCGATCGTGCGGGGTGTCGAGGCAGACCAGTTCCTGATCCTTTCGCATCCGGCAGTACACGGGTTTGCGCAACTGCGCGCGCAAGATCACGACCGTTGGATTGGCGGAATGCAGAAATTGCGCGCGAAAGCCGTGGCACAAACAGGCCGCGCAAGGGCCGAGGATATGTACAAGCTGGTTTAACCCGCAAGTGACGTCGGCATGTCGGCAAGAAACAGGCGTTTGGAATCTGCATAGCACTGAAGGATTGCGGGTAGATCGACATCGGCCGCACTTCCCTGCATCGATACCTTTTCCCCTGACTGACACAAATCCGAGAATACGTCGAACCCAAGGCTCAGCGCGCAGCCCTTGAGAAAATGCATGTCGTCTTCAAGCAATGTCATGTCTGGCGCACCTGCAAGGCGTTCGATGACTTCTTGCACCTCTTCGAGAAACAGATCGACGATTTCGTCGAAATCTTCGGTTCCGACCTCTTCGCGCAGCGCGCGCACGCGGGACCAGTTGATCATGGGCGCCCCTCCTTCTGGGTCCGAACATGCTGTTGCAATTGTTAATAATACGTTGGGGCGTCATGTGTTTTATGGTCAATTTGAAGGTTCATGCGCTGTTAAAGTGTTGCGACGTAGCGTGAGCTTAACCGCAGTTTCTGGCTGAATTCATGATAGTCCGCCCCAACAATACCGCGCGCAACGCGCCAGTCGCGCAAGCGGCTTCACGGCGCGCAAGGCTGGTGCTTGTTGTTGATGACAGCCGTCTTCAACGGCGCATTCTGATCACCTTGCTGACACGTTGGGGCTATGACGTGATGGAGGCGGCTTCTGGCGCTGATGCGGTGGCGCTTTGCCGCGAACGGCAGCCCGATCTGGTACTGAGCGACTGGGTGATGCCGGGCATGTCAGGGCTACAATTCTGCGAGGCTTTTCGGGGAATATCACAGGAAAACTATGCGTATTTTATCCTGCTTACCTCCAAGAGCGACAAAAGCGAGGTGGCGCGCGGGCTGGATGCCGGGGCCGACGATTTCCTGACAAAACCGGTTAACAGCGGCGAATTGCGTGCGCGCCTGACCGCCGGGGAACGCATCATCGAGATGCAGCGCGAACTGACGGAAAAGAACCGGCTTATTTCCGAAACCCTGGATGAGTTGCAACGGGTTTACGATTTGCTCGACAAGGATCTGCTGGAGGCGAAGAAGCTGCAGCAGTCACTGGTTCCGGAACGCCATGTGGTGCTTGATCGTGGCACGATTTCGCTGATGCTGCGGTCAAGCGGTCATGTCGGTGGTGATCTGGTCGGCTATTTTCCGATCAATGAAAACAGCCTGGGGATCTACGCGATTGACGTGTCGGGCCACGGTATCAGCTCCGCTTTGATGACCGCGCGGCTTGCCGGGTATCTGTCGGCGACGGCCCCGGATCAGAATATTGCCCTGCAACGCCAGCCTGACGGCAGCCACTCTGCGCGGGCGCCGCGGGATGTGATTGCCACGCTCAATGATCTTGTTCTCAACGAAATGGAGACAGAGCATTACTTTACCCTGATGCTGGCACATATCGATCTGACGACGGGAAAGGTTGATGTGGCCCAGGCGGGGCATCCACATCCGCTGGTGCAGCGCGCCAATGGCCAAGTGGAGCAGGACGGGCCGGGCGGATTTCCTGTGGGTCTTGTTGCCGGCATTTCGTTTGATCAGTTTCAATTGCACCTGTCGGCCGGGGACCGGTTGCTTATTTTGTCAGACGGGGTCACGGAATGCCCTGACCCAGCCGGCAACATGCTGGGTGAAGACGGGCTGCGCCGGATCATGACAAGACTTCAACAGGTGCGGGGCAGCGGATTGCTTGAAGCGATTGTATGGGAATTGTCAGATTTCGCAGGACATCAGGATTTTCCCGATGATGTGTCCGGCATTCTTTTTGAATATGGCGCGCCTTAGACTCCGGCGAGATACCGGTCCAGAAACATCCTGTCGCCATCATTTCCCAAAATCGTCAAAGCCTCGGACGCGGACAGGACCATAGTCTGGTGATCTGGCTCGGTCGGCGCTGCGACCTGTCGAACCGGATGGGCGACATAAACATGGCAAAGCTTTTCTGCCCAAAGATCGTATTCGGGCATGAAGACAAACCGCCGAAACGCACCAAGGCGACGGGGTGCCGCGATGCGCCAGCCGATTTCCTCCAACACTTCGCGGTGAAGCGTTTGTAACGGCGATTCGCCCGGATCCATGCCGCCGCCGGGCAGTTGCACGTCGATTTCATCCGACATTTGCGCGGTCACCAGAAAACGGTTGCGCAGCGGCAGGATGGCGTAGGCGCCGGACCGCAGCGTATACGTCTGGTCGCTGCGCGGCGGCGGCCCTATGCGTCTGATCATGTGTCGCCCTTTTTCGTCCGGGTTGTTGCCCCTATATAGACGCGGTATGCCAAGCGGCCCCCTGTAAGGAAAGCCCTATGACCCCTGGAACTCAAATCGCGTGGGACGACACCGTTCTGCCCTTTCAACTTGATGCTGCCGATATTCGGGGGCGCGTTGCCCGTCTGGATGGCGCGCTGGCCGGGGTTCTGCGCCAGCATGATTACCCGCCGCAAGTCGAAGCGCTGGTGGCGGAAATGGCGTTGTTGACGGCGCTGATCGGCCAGACCGTCAAGCTGCGCTGGAAGCTGTCATTGCAGGTGCAGTCCAAGGGTGCGGTGCGCATGATTGCCACGGATTATTACGCCCCCGAAGCGGAGGGCGAGCCCGCGCGTGTCCGGGCCTACGCCAGCTATGACGCGGAACGGCTAACCGATGCGGCGCCGTTCGATCAGATCGGCGAAGGCTATTTCGCGGTCCTGATTGATCAGGGCAAAGGCACAACACCCTATCAGGGCATCACGCCGCTGGCCGGTGGGTCGCTTGCTGCCTGTGCAGAGGCATATTTCGCGCAGTCGGAGCAGTTGCCAACCCGGTTCTCGCTCAGTTTCGGCAAATCGTCCGGGCCTGACGTGGCCGAGCATTGGCGCGCGGGCGGTGTGATGTTGCAGCATATGCCAAAGGCATCACCGTTTGCCGCAAAGGTTGAGGGCACCGGCGATGTGCTGGCTGCCGCCGATCTGTTGGACGGTGACGAGGAGGAAAACTGGAATCGTGCGAACATTCTGCTTGAAACGGTGGATGATCTGGAGCTGATTGGGCCCAGCATTTCTCCGACCGATTTGTTGTTGCGCCTGTTCCATGACGAAGGCCCGCGTGTCTATGATCCGCAGGCGGTGCGGTTTGGCTGTTCATGTTCTGAGGATAAGGTGCGGCAGAGCCTGTCGATCTATTCTGCGAAGGATCTGCAAAAGATGACGACTGAAGACGGCGAGGTGACCGCGGACTGCCAGTTTTGCGGCGCACATTATGTGCTGGACCCCGCCACCGTAGGTTTTGAGGCAGAAGAAACCAGCAGTGAGTGATCAGGTTCAGAACTTTCGCGCCGCACTTGCGCAGACGGGTGTTACTACATCCGATTTCGATCTGAATCCGGGGGTGCTGCTGCCCAAGGATCGCGTTTTGCGGTCCGCCGGGGTTCTGGCGCCGATCATTGAGAAAAACGGACGGTTGGAGCTTTTGCTGACGAAACGTTCGTCGGCGCTAAAGCATCATCCCGGACAAATTGCCTTTCCCGGCGGCAAGCAGGAAGGCGGCGACGCTGATGTGGTTGCCGCCGCGTTGCGCGAAGCAGACGAAGAAATCGGGCTGCCGCCGGCGTTGGTAGAGGTGCTGGGCACTTTGGCGCCGCATGAAACGGTGACCGGGTTCGTGGTCACGCCGGTGATCGCATTTGTGCGCGGCGAGTTCGAGATAAGACCCCAACCCAGTGAGGTCGAAGAGGTATTTTCCGTGCCGCTTTCGCATGTGCTGGACCCCGAAAACTACATGATCCATTCGCGCCAGTGGCATGGTGAACGGCGCTATTATTACGTCGTGCCCTACGGGCCCTATTACATCTGGGGTGCAACCGCGCGTATGTTGCGGTCATGGACAGACTGCATGGCAACATGATCCCGCCGGAAACCCGGTGGCTGAATGATCCTGATGCGCAGGCTGTTTGCCGGGCGCTCCAAGTGGATGGGCACGACGTTTTTTTCGTCGGTGGCTGTGTGCGCAATGCGCTGCTTGGTGTGTTTGAAAGTGACGTGGACATGTCCACAAATGCGCGGCCAGAACAGGTGATCGGATTGGCGCAGGCGGCGGGTCTAAAGGCCGTACCGACGGGCATTGACCATGGCACCATTACCGTTGTTTCGGGCGGTATCCCGTTTGAGGTGACGACATTCAGGCGGGATGTTGAAACCGACGGGCGACGTGCCGTCGTTGCATTTTCCGATGACATTTCCGACGACGCGCGGCGTCGCGATTTTACCATGAACGCGCTTTATGCAACGCCCGACGGCAAGGTAATCGATCCGCTGGGCGGGCTTGCGGATTTGCAGGCGGGGCGTGTCCGATTTATCGAGAATGCTACCGCGCGCATCCGTGAGGATTATCTGCGCATCCTGCGGTATTTCCGTTTCATGGCCTATTATGGCGATCCGGTGTTGGGCTTCGACGCGGAAACGCTGGGCGCTATTGCGCAGAATCTCGACGGGTTAGAGACGCTTTCGGTGGAGCGCGTCGGGCAAGAGATGCAAAAGCTTCTTTCAGCGCCCGATCCCGCGGCGGCGCTGGCGACAATGCGTCAGACAGGCGTGCTTGCCGCAATTCTGCCGGGTTCAGATGACGGAATGATCGCGGTCATGGTGCATATGCAATCAGAGCTTGGACTGGCGCCTTGTTGGTTGTGCCGCCTGGCCGCGCTGGGCGGCGCGGATGTGCCGCACCGTCTGCGGCTGAGCAAGGCACACGCAAAACGGCTTGCGATTTTGACGGATGTTGGGTTTTCGGGAGCCAGCCTTGCTGAGATCGCATATCGGCATGGGGCGGATATCGCGCGCTGTGCGTGTTTGCTGCGCGGGGCGCTGGCGGAAAGCCTGCCCAATCGGGCCATGTTAGAGACGATTTCTGCCGCTTCCGAAGCCCGGTTTCCGGTCGTGGCGAAGGATCTGATGCCGGATTTGCAGGGGCCCGCGCTGGGTGCTCGACTTGCACAACTGGAGGATCGCTGGATCGCTTCGGGGTTTACCCTGTCACGCGCAGACCTGCTTGGACAACCCTAAGGCTCGACATGGGCGGTCGCAGGCTGTAGTTTCCGGCGAAGAACATGGAGGAATGCATATGTATCGCGGGATCTGGTTCAGCTAAAGCTGCCTTGACCACACCGCCCGACGGCCCTGCACTTGCAGCGACCGTTAGCTTTGCATTTGTTTCCGAAAGACTGCTGCCATGTTCCGCTTCTTTGAAAATCTTGTCGATCCCTATGTAGGATATGTTGAAAAGGACACGCCGCCACAACGGCTTTGGCCCTTCATGCGTGATTACAGTGCGCCCTTTACGAAGGTTTTTGTACTGACCGGCATCATGTCCGTCATTGTCGCCGCCATTGAGATCGGGATGATCTACTATATGGGGCGGCTGGTGGATCTGCTGGGCGCAGGCCCCGCGATGTTCTGGGAGGATTACGGAACCGAACTGATCCTCATGGCCGTTTTTGTGATCATCGCGCGGCCCCTGTTGCAGGGGCTGGACGTGGCACTGCTGAATAACACAATCCTGCCGAACTTCGGCACCTTGATCCGGTGGCGTGCGCACCGCCAGGTGTTGCGACAATCCGTTGGCTGGTTTGAGAATGATTTTGCAGGCCGAATTGCCAACCGGATCATGCAAACACCTCCCGCAGCGGGCGAAGTGGTTTTTCAGGTTTTCGACGCAATCTCCTATTCACTGGCCTATATGATTGGTGCGGCGATACTGCTGTCGACTGCCGATTTGCGATTACTTGTGCCGCTGTTGGGCTGGCTGTTCTTTTATGGCCTGCTGGTGAATTGGACGGTGAAACGTGTGGGCCCTGCGTCCAAGGCCGCGTCGGATGCGCGGTCACTGGTGACCGGGCGGGTGGTGGATGCCTATACAAATATCCACTCCGTCAAGATGTTCGCACATCATGATGACGAACTACATTTTGCCAAGCAGGCGATCGAACAGTCGCGTAAGACTTTTCAAGTGGAGATGCGGATCTTTACCATTATGGACATCACGCTTGTTGCGCTTAATGGCTTTTTGATCGTTGGTGTGGTCGGTTGGGCGCTGTCGCTGTGGATGTCCGGACAGGCAAGTGTGGGCGTGGTAGCGGCGGCAGCGGCGCTGACACTGCGGCTGAATTCCATGACGGCCTGGATCATGTGGGCATTGTCGGCGTTTTTTCGGCAGCTTGGTGTTGTCGCCGAAGGGATGGAGACGATTGCCCAGCCAATTCATCTGACAGATGATGAGGGTGCCAAGGCATTGAAGTTGACCCATGGCAAGATCGAGATGAAGGCGCTGACCCATCATTACGGGCGGACGTCGGGGGGTCTTCAGGCTGTGGACCTGACCGTGCGGCCGGGCGAAAAGATCGGATTGGTCGGCCGCTCTGGCGCTGGTAAATCGACACTGGTAAAGCTGCTTTTGCGATTTTATGACCCGGAGGGTGGTCAGATTCTGATCGACGGTCAGGACATTACCCGCGTGCGACAAGACAGCCTTCGGCGCAATATCGGGATGGTGCAGCAGGATTCGTCGCTGTTGCATCGATCCGTGCGCGAAAACATTCGCTATGGGCGTCCTGACGCAACCGAGGCAGAGATATTCGCCGCCGCGAAACAGGCGCAGGCGCATGAATTCATCACCGATCTTGCGGACCCCGAAGGGCGCAGCGGGTACGATGCGCAGGTCGGCGAACGCGGTGTAAAGCTTTCTGGTGGCCAGCGGCAGCGGATCACGCTGGCGCGGGTAATCCTCAAGAATGCACCGATTCTGTTGCTGGATGAGGCGACAAGTGCGCTGGACAGTGAGGTGGAGGCGGCAATTCAGGAGACGCTTTACGGCATGATGGAGGGCAAGACGGTGATCGCGATTGCTCACCGACTTTCGACAATCGCGCAGATGGACCGAATTCTGGTGTTGGATCAGGGACGTATCGCAGAAGAGGGCAGCCATGACGCGCTTTTGGCGCAAGGTGGCCTATATTCAGATTTCTGGGCCCGGCAATCGGGTGGATTTCTGAAAACGGAAGAAGACGCGTGAGAATTTCGGATTGGATCGACCCGTTTAGCGCGGCGGATGGCCCGCCGCCGCAAACCCTGAGTGCCTTCATGCGTTGGTGCCTTGCGGGGGCGTGGCCGGCACTGGGGCTGGCCGCGTTCCTGTCGGCGGCGGCAGGCGCGATGGAGGCGGGGACAGCCTGGATTCTGGGCCGGGTGATCGATGCAACCATAAGTACCGGACCGGAGCAGTTCTTTGATGGGCGCAATCTGGCGCTTATCATTGGCGCGATTGCGTTTTTCGTGCTGGCGCGACCGTTGCTTTTCGGACTGTCGGCAGCATCCAATGCGATTATTGTGCAGCCAAACATCAATCCTTTGGTGTTGTCGCGGTTGCACCGCTGGACGTTGGGGCAGAATGTCAGCTTTTTTGATGATGATTTTGCCGGACGCATTGCACAAAAGCAGATGCAGGCAGCGCGGGCCGTAACCGAAGTGGCGTCGGAAGTGATCAACGTGGTTGCCTTCGCCTTGGCGTCACTGATCGGGTCCGTTCTTTTGCTGGTGGCGATTGACTGGCGGGTTGCCATCGGTTTTTCGGTATGGCTGTTGCTGTATTTGGCGTTGATCAACTGGTTCCTGCCACGTGTGCGTGCGAAATCTGCGGGCCGTGCGGGCGCGCGCGCGATGGTATCGGGCCAGGTGGTGGACACGATCACCAACATCAAGACGGTCAAGCTGTTTGCCCATGCCGATCATGAAGACCGCGCGGCGCTGGGTGCGATGCGGACATTCCGCGCACGTTCGCTTGAGTTCGGTTATCTGGCCGCCGGTTTCCGGTTCGCGCTGATGACGGTGGCTGGCATCCTGCCGGTTTTCCTTTTGGGTGGAACCGTCTGGCTGTGGAAGATCGGGGCGGCGTCCGAAGGCGATATCGTGGCGGCAGGGGCCATTGCGATCCGCATCGCGCAGATGACCGGTTGGGTCAGTTTCACATTGATGGCAATCTATTCCAATATCGGCGAGGTCGAGGACGGCATGCGCACCCTGACCCCGCGTGCGCGCGTAGAAGATCATGACGGTGCCGCCGATCTGGAGGTGCAGCGCGGCGAGATTGTGATGCGTGATGTGGCATTTGCCTATGGCCGGGATGCAGGCGGACTTGATCGGGTCAATCTGTCTGTCAAAAGTGGTGAAAAGCTGGGTATTGTGGGCGCGTCCGGGGCAGGCAAATCGACGTTGGTTGCCCTGCTGTTGCGGCTCTATGATGCGGAAAAGGGCAGCATTTCGATTGATGGGCATGACATCCGAGAAGTGACGCAGCAAAGCCTTCGGCGCAGCATCGGGATGGTCACGCAAGAGACCGCAATGTTCAACCGATCCGCGCGCGACAACATCATTTATGGCAATCCAGCCGCCACATTCGACGATGTAATTGTCGCGGCTCAGCGCGCAGAGGCACATGAATTCATTCTGGCGCTTGAGGACCATAAGGGGCGGCGCGGCTATGACGCTCATCTTGGTGAGCGGGGCGTCAAACTGTCCGGTGGGCAGCGACAGAGGATCGCTCTGGCGCGGGCGTTCCTGAAAGATGCTCCCATTCTGGTGCTGGACGAAGCGACAAGTGCGCTGGACAGCGAAGTCGAAGCTTCGATTCAGACAGCATTGCACAGGGTGATGGAAGGAAAAACCGTTCTGGCCATTGCGCACCGTTTGTCGACGCTGACAGAGATGGACCGCATCATCGTGATGGACGAAGGCCGCATCGTCGAGCAGGGCACGCACGACGCGCTTTTGGCGCTGGACGGGCTTTACGCGCGCTATTGGCATCGGCAGTCTGGTGGCTTTCTGAATCTGCGCGCCGCGGAATGACCTTTCAGTGCGGCGCCGCGCGCGCTATGGGCGGAGCATGACAGAACATGTGATCCTGCGACTTGGCCACCACGGCGACGGCATTGCCGATGGCCCGATCTTTGCCCCCATTACCCTTCCGGGTGAAGTCGTGAGCGGCGACGTGAACGGGCATCAGCTTGAGAACATCCGCATCGTGACGCCATCTGATGACCGCGTGTCGCCGCCGTGTCGTCATTTCAAATCCTGCGGCGGGTGCCAGTTGCAACATGCGGCAGATGGTTTTGTTGCGGATTGGAAGGTCGATGTGATCCGCACGGCCTTGGCCGCGCATGATCTGGATACTGTGCTGCGCCCTATCGTGACATCCCCGCCACAGTCCCGCAGGCGCGCGACATTTGCAGCGCGGCGCACGAAAAAGGGCGCAATGGCGGGGTTTCACGGACGCGGATCCGATGTGATCGTTGAAATTCCGGATTGCCAGTTGGTTGAGCCTGCATTGCTGGCCGGGTTGGACGTGGCCTCGCAGCTGGCCGTAATCGGAACCAGTCGAAAGGCAGCACTTGAGGTCACGGTAACGTCCTCAGCCGAAGGGCTGGACGTTGCAGTAGCACTTGGCAAGCCATTGGATGGCGCGCTGCGTCAGGAATTGGCGGCGCTGTGTGACCGGATGGGATTGGCGCGTCTGACTTGGGCGGACGAAGTCGTGGCCATGCGCGCCCCGCCTTTTCAGCGGTTTGGAACGGCTAATGTGACACCGCCTCCGGGTGCTTTTCTTCAGGCGACAGCGCATGGTGAACAAGTGTTGCTGAACGCCGTGCGCGAGGCGGTTGGCGACGCCGCACATATTGTAGATTTGTTTGCAGGTTGCGGCACCTTCACCCTGCCATTGGCACGCCATGCAGAGGTGCGCGCCGTGGAAAGCGATGGCGCGATGTTGGAAGCGCTGGATCATGGGTGGCGACAGGCCAGCGGAATGCGCACGCTGCGCTGTGAAACCCGTGATCTGTTTCGCCGTCCGCTATTGCCCGATGAACTGGCCAAAACGGACGCCGTTGTCATTGATCCGCCGCGTGCAGGCGCCGAGGCGCAGGTGGCGGAACTGGCCAAGGCGATGGTGCCTCGGATCGCCTACGTTTCATGCAATCCGGTCAGTTTCGCGCGGGATGCGGCGGTGTTGGTGGCGGCAGGATATTCGCTTGATTGGGTGCAGACCGTGGATCAGTTCCGATGGTCTTCCCATGTTGAATTGGCGGCGTGTCTGACCGCACCAGCGAAGGCCCCCAGCAAGCGTTGAAGCGCTCACATCTGCGTTTGGGGGCTAGCCCGATTGGCGATTTTCCGGTATCGGAATCAAAATCAAAAAACGATGAGGGCAGACATATGCGCCGGAGACATCTTCTTTTGGGGGCGACCGCAGCAATGACCTTGGGGGCGTGTAGCGCGCCCAGCAAGTTCAAGCGCTACAACGGCCCTGAAGTGACCTATGTCATCGTGAACAAGGGCGATCGCCGCATGTTCCTGATGCATCATGACCGGGTGTTGGAAAATTATGACATCAAACTGGGTTTTGCGCCCATCGGTCACAAATATTTTGAGGGCGACGGCCGGACGCCCGAAGGTGTGTACCGCATCGACCGTCGCAATCCCAACAGCAAGTTTCACCTGTCTATCGGCATCTCATACCCGAACGAAATTGATGTCGAGACAGCGAAATTGCTGGGCAAGCCGCCCGGCGGCGACATCTTTATCCACGGTCAGGCCGCGCCGAAGATGAAGAACAAGGCGGATTGGACCTGGGGTTGTATATCAGTCTCTAACAAAGAGATTGAGCAGGTCTATTCCATGGTGCGCGACGGCACGCCGATTACAATCAACGCGTGATCCGGTCGTGTGGCTGACCGCTGAGGTCAGCCGCCAACCACCATCGTCCACCAGATTTTGCCTCCGCTTTCCTGATGCCAGGAGAACCCCAAATTGCGCGCCTCGTTCGACATGATCACGCGGCGGGTGTCAGGCTGTTCCATCCAGGCGGCCAGCGTTTCCAGTTCGGTCTCATAGGTTTCCGAAATCACTTCGCCGATCAGTTCACCCGTATAGCCAAGACGCTGTACGCGATCGAGCGGCGAAGATCCGTCAGATCCGAAATGCCACGGGCGGTTCTGGACCGACATGTCGCGGGCATGTGTCGCCGCCGCAGCGTTCAGCTTGGAATCAAGTTGCAGCGGCGCGACCCCGGCGGAACTGCGCAGCGCGTTGACAGAATCAAGCATGCGGAACTGGATCTTGCCGGCGTCGGCGCGGCTGATGCGATATGCCCTTGGCACTGCCTTGCCGTCACTTCCGATGGTCGGCGTGGCGGGAACACAGGCTGCCAGCGCAACGGTCAGTGCAAGCAAAAGAGAAAGAATACGGATCATGGGGGCAGCTCCACGCAAAAAGGGTTCGGCCTGCCTTATAGTGTCCTACGTGGCAGTTCAAACGCACATCGGCGTGAGTCTGCCAGATGACGGTGGTTTGATTTGATACTGCGACTTTGTAGCCATATATACACCAAGATGTGAAAAGTATTATCTGGAGACATCTGATGTCCGAGACGCCATTCTCTCTTAACAGCCGCCGCGCCTTTTTGGCTGGCAGTGCAGCGATGCTGGCAGCACCCGCGCTTGCGCAGGACGCTTCGTCGGTAAACTCTGCCGCCACCACCGAAACTGAACGCGATCTCAACGAATCGGTGCGCCGCAATATCTCCAGCTTTCGGATGTTGGATTGGCAGCCATATTTCAGCAATACCAAGAATGGTGCGATCCTTGTCGATATCGACAGCCGCGCCGTGCATTACTGGTCCGAAGACCAATCCGTCTACAAGCTTTATCCGTCCAGCGTCCCGCTGACAGAAGAGCTGACACGCCGGGGCCGCACCAGTGTGATCCAGAAGGTTGTCGGGCCAACATGGCGTCCGACCCCTTCCATGCTGGAACGCAATCCAGAATGGCCCGCCGTGATCGGGCCCGGCCCGGACAATCCGCTTGGTCCTTATGCGCTTTATCTCAGCTGGACCTATTACCGCATCCACGGCACCCATGACACGCGCAAGATTGGCCGTCGGTCTTCGAGCGGCTGCATCGGCCTCTATAATGAGCACATCACCGAGCTTTTCGGCATGGCCGAGGTCGGCACACAAGTGTTGCTTATTTGACGACATCGCGGCCAATGTGCGTTGAAAACAGTAAATCCGGGTTTGCATTCCTGCAGTTATGCTGTTTAGAAAGTTGCACGAGGTAAGTCTTGGGTGCGTGTTCGTATGTTTTTGCGGCACGCCTTTTCTGGAGGTTATGATATGAAGAAACTCGTTCTCGCCGCTGCTCTGTCAGCTGCCGCATCGACCGCATTCGCAGGTTCGCTTGCTGATCCGATCATCGAAGCACCGGTTATCGTTGAAGAGGCCACAAGCTCTTCCGCGGGCATCCTGGTTCCGCTTCTGCTGTTGGCTCTGGTTGCTGCTGCTGTCGCTTCCGACTAATTGGAATCGACTTCTAAAGAAAAAAGGCGGTGTTCTGCACCGCCTTTTTTTACGTCTGCCGATTGGATTTCACGTCAGTCCAGCCACCCGCACAGGTTTTCGCTGATCACGTTTGACAGCGCGGCGATATGTGCATCGTCATCGTTGAGGCAGGGGATATAGGTGAACGTTTCACCGCCCGCGTGCTCAAAGCTTTCCTTGATCTCCTCGTTGATTTCCTCAAGCGTTTCAATGCAATCGGCAGAGAACGCAGGGGCGCAAACTGCGATGCGTTTGTTGCCCGCTTTTGCCTGCCGCGCGACTTCTTCGACCGTATAGGGTTGTAACCATTCTTCGGGGCCGAATTTCGACTGGAACGTCGTCATGATCTGGCTTTGATCCCAGCCCAGCCGTTCACGCAAAAGCCGCGTCGTTTTTTGACACTGGCAGTGGTACGGATCGCCTTCGTTCAGATACCGGATGGGCACGCCGTGATAGGAACACAGCAGGATATCGGGGCGTGTTGCCGTGGCCGCGTAGGCCCGCTCGATTGATTGCGCCAATGCTTCGATATAATCCGCACGGTCAAAATAGGGCGCGACGGTTCGGCTGGTGGGCTGCCATTTCTCTTTTGCGAGCGCGGCAAAGAAGGCGTCGTTTGCCGTGGCAGACGTGGCGCCGGCATATTGCGGATACAGCGGAAAGAACAGGATCTTGCGACACCCCGCCGCCGTCATCGCGGCCACTTTTGAACGGGTTGATGGATTGCCGTAGCGCATGCAGTAATCGACCATGACGTCATCGCCATACGCGGTCTGCATTTGCACGGCAATCTTCGCCGTCTGTGCTTTCGTAATGGTCAAAAGCGGGCTTTCGTCCTGTGCTTCGTTCCAAATGGATTTGTATGCGGCGCCACTGGTAAAGGGCCGCTTGCTGAGAATCACAAGCTGCAACAACGGCTGCCAAAGCCACGGGCTGTAGTCGATGACACGGCGATCAGACAGAAACTCGCTCAGGTAGCGGCGCATCGACCAATAATCATAATGATCCGGTGTCCCGAGATTGGCCAGAAGAACGCCCACCTTGGGTTTTTGAAGGACCGGGTGATCGGTTGGGGCGTGGGTTGGGCGCGTGGCCATCATGTCGGTATCCTTGGTGTGTGGTTGGCGCAGACATAGCGGCTTTGCCCTCATCGTCAATCGGGCAGGCCGGTCTCTTGGGTGCGCAAGGCATCGGCCAGCCTTTGTTGTGCAGAGCCGGGACGCAGCGGTTTGGGCTGACTGTCGGCTGGCGCCCATCCCGTCAGAAAGATTAGCTCGAACGTGGCGGTAATTTTGCCGTCTGCGTCTGCGAAATTCTGGACATAGAGCTTGGCCGCATGGCTAAACAGGCGACGTGGCGCGGGCAGGCGCGACCGGCTGTGCAAGGCGTTGGTTTCCCCCATTGCACGCAGATCATGCATCAAATGATAGATATCGCGATATGCGACCTTGAGCTGCAGGGTATCCGCCACGGGCAAAGCGAAGCCGGCCCGCTGGAGCAACCCCCCGATATCGCGTAGTTCAGCCATCGGCGCGATCCGCGGCGACAGCCCACCGCGCAGATCGGATTCCGCTTGGGCGAGGCAACTGCGCAACTCGTGCAGGGTCTGCCCGCCTAGTGCAACCGACAGGAACAGCCCATCGGGGCGCAGCGCGCGACGGCATTGGATAAGCTGCCCGACGGGGTCATTGGCCCAATGCAGCGACATGGCGTGCACGACAAGATCATGCGCGCCGATGGCAAGATCCAATGTATCGCTATCCTTGACCACCCCGGCTTTGGGCATCCGCTTGGACCAGAAATCAGGGAAACCGGTGACAACAGCCGGTGCCGTAAATGGCTTCTTAACCATCTGTAGCCGATCTTCGATTTCATCTGCGGCTGCGTCGTGCAGGAACAGCCCATGTGCGCCTGCGCGTGCGCGTTGGCGGGCAAGGGCGTGAACATCGGTCAGAAGGGGGGCTGAGATCATGGATGGACCATAGAATGCTGTCGCAGGGACTTCAAACGGCGGTGTCGCTAATTTATCCTGCGCGATGCCTGTGTTGTGGCATGACTGTTGACAGCGATCATGGCCTCTGTGGCACCTGTTGGCGGGAAACTTCGTTTGTGGGCGGTACGGTTTGCGACGCGTGCGGCGTTCCGCTGCCGGGAGGAAATACCGGAGAGTCACCAAATTGTGATACCTGTCTTGTCACGCCACGTCCCTGGGTGCAGGGCCGCGCGGCGCTAAGTTACCGCGATAATGCGCGCAAGATGGTATTGGCGCTGAAGCACGGCGACCGTCAGGAAATTGCGCGTCCCGCTGCGCTGTGGATGGCGAATGCAGTCCGGCACCTTTTGCCGGAAAATACATTGATCGCCCCTGTGCCATTGCATTGGACCCGTATGGTCAAACGGCGCTACAATCAGTCGGCCCTGCTGGCAAAAGAGCTTGCTGCAACCACAGACCTGCCGTGGTGTCCTGACCTGCTGCAAAGGGTAAAACGGACCCGCTCACTGGACGGTCTGGGCCGCGACGCGCGCCACCAGGAGGTGCAGGGCAGCATTCAGGTGCGACGCGCCAAGCGGATGCGGCTGATTGGGCGTCCGGTCCTTTTGGTGGATGATGTCATGACGTCCGGCGCCACGCTGGGCGCTACAGCGCAGGCCTGTATTGACGCCGGATCTGGCCCGGTCCGCGTCGTGGTACTGGCGCGAGCGGGCAAAGAGACCTAAATCCTTTGCAGCAATGCTGTTGAAAGGAACCCCGATGAAAAATGTTGAAATCTACACGTCTCCGTTTTGTGGCTTCTGCCACGCGGCAAAGCGGCTTCTGACCCAAAAAGGCGTCAGCTTTTCCGAGGTGGACGTGATCGCCAACCCGGACCGCAAGGCCGAGATGATCCAGCGCGCCAACGGTGGCCGAACGGTGCCGCAGATTTTCATTGGCGATACCCATGTCGGCGGCAGTGATGACCTTCATGCGCTGGAACGTACGGGCAAGCTCGACGCGTTATTGGCCGCGTGATGAAATGCGCGCTGCTCCAACTGAATGTGACTGACGATCCGCAAGCGAACCTGCCCAAGACGTTAACGCTGTTTCGCGATGCTGTGGCACAGGGGGCGCAGTTCATCCTGACGCCAGAGGTCACGAACTGCGTCTCGACCAGTCGCGAACACCAGCGGGCTGTCTTGCAACATGAGAACGAGGACCGGACGCTGGCGGCGCTGCGCGATGCCGCCCAAGAGGCGGGCGTTTGGGTGCTGATCGGTTCGCTTGCGCTGTTGACCACCGATGCAGACGGGCGTTTCGCAAATCGATCGTTCCTTATAGGTCCGGATGGTCAGATCGTTGCGCGCTATGACAAAATCCACATGTTCGACGTGCAGATCAACGAAAGCGAAACCTACCGCGAATCAGCCGGGTATCGGCCCGGTGCACAGGCGGTGGTGGCGGACACAAGCTTTGGCCGGATCGGGATGAGCATTTGTTATGACATGCGGTTTCCGGCGCTGTATCAGGCGCTGGCAGGGGTCGGTGCGCAGATCCTGACCGTTCCTGCCGCGTTTTCGCCGGTCACGGGGGTGGCGCATTGGCATACGCTTTTGCGGGCACGGGCCATAGAAACGGGGTGCTTTGTGATCGCGCCGGCGCAGACCGGGACCCACGCCAGCGCAGATCACAAAACCCGTGATACTTACGGTCATTCGCTGGTTGTCGCACCTTGGGGTGAGATTGAACTGGACGCGGGCGATGCCGTCGGCGCTTACCTTTTTGATCTGGATATGGAAAAAGGAAAGGCGGCACGGCGCAGGGTGCCCAGCCTTGCCAACCGCCGCGCGTTTTCAGACCCCTGATCGGAGCCCGCATGAGCGACGATAAAAATACCCTTGCGATCCAATTGTTCAGCGAGCTTCTTGCTGCGGATCAATCGGTGCGCGGACGTCTGACGCGTGTCTTGCCGAAGGGTATGGAAATTTCGCATTTTTCAGTGCTGAACAATCTGTGTTGGCATGGGGTGGAACGGTCTCCGGCGCAGTTGGCGGAAACGTTCAATGTCACGCGCGGGGCCATGACCAACACACTGAGCAAGCTGGAGTGGGCCGGGTATATCCACGTGCGCCCGGATTGGGACGATGCCCGCCGCAAGATGGTCGCGATCAGCCCTGTCGGGCGTCAGGCACGCGATGATGCTGTCAACGCGATCACGCCGATGATTACCCAGGTGGTCGAGGATCTGGGCGAGGATCAGGTGCGTGCCACGCTGCCGATCCTGCGCGCGATGCGCAAGAAATTAGGATAGCACCAACGTCATCGGGGCAAGCTTGAAGCCGATGATCAGGGCGTGGGTTTCACGCTGGCGGTGACGTAGTTCACGCTTAGATCGCGGTCCGACAGGCGCCAGGACCATGCGATGGGGTTGAACACGAATCCCTTGCGATCCACCGGATCCAGCCCGGCCTGCCGCAGCAAATCGAACAATTCGTCCGGCGTGATGAATTTCGACCAGTCGTGCGTGCCCTTGGGAAGCCAGCGCATCACATGTTCCGCACCTACAATCGCCATCATGAAAGACTTTGGATTGCGGTTGAGCGTCGAACAGATGTGCAGCCCCCCCGGCCTGAGCAGTTGTCGACAGGCCGTCAGATAGCTGATGGGGGAGGCAACGTGTTCGACGACTTCCATGTTCAGGACCACGTCAAACTGCTCGCCCGCTTCGGCCAAAGCTTCTGCGGTTGTGTGGCGATAGTCGATGGTCAGCCCCGATTGCGCCGCGTGAACCTGTGCCACCGGAATGTTGCGTTCGGCCGCATCCGCGCCAACCACCTCTGCGCCCAACCGGGCCATCGGTTCAGCCAGCAACCCGCCGCCGCAACCGATATCGAGGATACGCAGCCCGGCAAAAGGAGTTTCCGCCTTTATGTCGCGGTCAAATTCTCCCGCGATCTGACTGTTGATATAGTCGAGCCGGCAGGGATTGAGCATGTGCAGCGGTTTGAATTTACCGTTCAGATCCCACCACTCGGCGGCCATCGCTTCGAACTTGGCGATTTCCGCTGGGTCCACGGTTGTCTGATGCGCTTGCATTCTGATCTCCCTATGCTCTTCTGGTGCCGAGCACTATATAGGGCAACGATGGACAAATATCCCGATCAAAAACGCGCCGTGCAATATCTCTATCCGCCGATCGATCCGTTCGATCAGCGGATGCTGCCTGTTGGGCAGGGCCATGATATCTATGTGGAGCAATGCGGAAATCCCGATGGCATTCCGGTTGTGGTGTTGCACGGCGGTCCCGGTGGCGGGTGCAGCCCGACGATGCGGCGCTACTTTGATCCAAAGGTGTACCGCGTCATTCTGTTTGATCAACGTGGCTGTGGCCGGTCGCGGCCGCATGCGTCAGTGACGGACAATACCACCTGGCATCTGGTCGCGGATATCGAGATGATTCGCGCCGAGTTGAAAATTGACGGCTGGATCATATTTGGCGGCAGTTGGGGCGCTACGCTTGCGCTGATTTATGCGCAGACCCATCCAGAGGCTGTGCGCCATATTGTGTTGCGCGGCGTGTTTCTGATGACGCAGGCCGAATTGGATTGGTTCTATGGGGGCGGTGCCGGGAAGTTCTGGCCAGAAGTCTGGGCGCGCTTCATTGACCCGATTCCACTGGCCGAGCGTGACGACCTGATCGGTGCCTATCATCGGCGGCTGTTTTCCGGCGATATCCCGGTTGAACAAAAGTTCGCGCGCAACTGGGCCGGATGGGAAAACGCGTTGGCGTCCATCCATTCGTCTGGCGGTGGCCTGCATGAGGGGCCGTCCGATTATGCCCGCGC
>JAGXHC010000267.1 GCA_024636405.1 Sulfitobacter sp.
ATTTCCCATGGCCCAAATCCATGCGCTGGGGCACCGGCAGCCTGCGCTGGGTGCGCCCGCTGCATGCGATATTGTGTATTCTCACCGCCGAAGACGGCGCACAGGTTGTGCCGCTGACCATCGACGGTATCACGGCCGGCAACACCACGCGCGGGCACCGGTTTTTGTCACCCGACGCGTTCACCGTTACCGGGTTTGATGATTACGTGGCCAAGCTGACACGCGCCCATGTGATCCTTGATGCGGCCGCGCGGCGTGACAGCATCTGGCATGACGCCACCAACCTTGCCTTTGCCAGCGGCCTCGAAGTGGTGCCGGACGAAGGGCTTTTGAACGAGGTTGCGGGTCTGGTCGAATGGCCCGTGGCGCTGATGGGCCGGATTGCCGAAGATTTTCTGGGACTGCCGCCCGAGGTGCTGCAAACCTCCATGCGCGAGCATCAGAAGTTCTTTTCCGTGCGCGATCCGAAATCGGGCCGGATTGAGCGTTTCATCACCATCGCCAACCGCACCACCGCCGACGACGGCGCGACGATTTTGGCGGGCAACGAAAAGGTGCTGGGCGCACGTCTGTCGGATGCGAAATTCTTTTGGGACAACGACTTGCGCGTGGCGACCTCTGACGCGGGGATGCAGACGTGGGTGGACGCGTTGGCCAATGTCACCTTCCACAACAAGCTTGGTACACAAGCCGAGTTGATCGACCGGATTGCCGTGCTGGCGCGGGAGATCGCGCCGATGGTCGGCGCGGACCCGGACGAGGCAGAGCAGGCGGCGCGGATTGCCAAGGCCGATCTGTCGTCGGAGATGGTCTATGAATTCCCCGAATTGCAGGGGCTGATGGGCAGCTATTACGCCAAGGCGGCGGGGTTAAGCGATGCCGTGGCCGCCGCCGCAAAAGACCACTACGCCCCGCTGGGGCCGTCCGATGACGTGCCAACTACGCCCGTTTCGGTGGCCGTGGCGCTGGCCGAGAAGATCGACAAGCTGACCGGGTTCTGGGCGATTGATGAGAAGCCGACGGGGAGCAAGGACCCGTTTGCGCTGCGTAGAGCGGCGCTGGGGGTGATAAGGATTTTGTTGGAGAATGACCTGCGAGTAGCATTACTATCTCAACTCGGGTGCGGGACGTCGCTCAATAGATTCCAACTTATGATAAACGAAGCCGCTAAGGATGGTGATATTCAGACGGTTGATGATTTGAAGAAACGCGGCGTTTGGGGCGTTTTTGAGATGGGAAAATTCGATGACGTAGATGTCGACCTCCTCTCCTTCCTCCACGACCGCCTGAAAACCTACCTAAAAGATCAAGGCATCCGCCACGACATCATCGACGCCTGCATTGCCATGCCGCAAAACGACGACCTGACCCTCCTCGTCAAACGCGCCCGCGCGCTGTCGGAAACGCTAAAAACCGACGATGGCGAAAACCTGATCCAGGGGTTCAAGCGCGCCAACAATATCCTCAGCGCCGAAGAGGCCAAAGACGGTGTCGAATATTCCTACGGTGCCGACATCAAGTTTACCGAAACGGATGAGGAACGCGCGCTTTTCGCGGCACTGGACCGGGCGGAGGCACTGATCAAGCCGGCGATGGCCGAACAGGATTTCACCACCGCCATGTCCGCGATGGCCGCCCTGCGCGCGCCCATCGATGCCTTTTTCGATTTCGTTCAGGTCAACAGCTACAATCCCACAATCCGGCGCAACCGGTTGAACTTGCTCAGCCGTATCCGCAGCACCTGTACCTCGGTTGCGGACCTCACAAAGATCGACGGCTGACCGCCCGCGCCAAATCAGTTGGCGGGCATCATCCGCAATACCCACGGTTGGAACGCGTAACGGGCGCGATCAGCGCAGCCCGTTGCGCGCCCAAACAATCCATTGGTTCGTAACATCGCGCAAATTGACCCGTTTCAATCCGACATGTCCTTGCCGTTCGTCCGCAACTGCCTATGCTGCGCATGAAACCATCGGGTGCTGCAGTGCAGAATAATTCGGATACCATCCTTGTCACCGCCGACGGGCCTATCGCCAATGAAACCCACGGCGGGCGTGCCAAGTGTTTGCAGCGTCTGGTCCGGCTGGACCTGCCAGTGCCGCCGACCGTTGCGCTATCGTTTACTGCGGTCAAGAAAATCGCCCGTGGCCATTTGCCGGATGTGCATGCCGTGGTGTCGCAATTCCCCGAAGGCGCGCTGCTGTGTGTGCGGCCGTCCAGCGAAGACCCCGATTGGGGCGGGCCGGGGGCGGTGCTGAATATCGGGATCAACGACACGCTGTTCGAGGGCTTTTGCGAGACACTGGGAGAGACCTCTGCCGCCGCGCTCTATACCCGTTTTGTGCAATCCTATGCGGTCAATGTCGCCCGGCTTGACCCCGATATGTTTGATGGGGTCACCGGCGAGGGGCGCAGCGCGCTGAAACAATCCCTGCGCGCCTATGAGGCTGAGACAGAAGAACCTTTCCCGCAAGACCCCGTGACCCAACTGGGCGCGGTTTTGCGGTCAATGGCACGGGCCTGGGAAGGCACCTCCGCACGTCTGCTGCGGCAGGCCAAGGGCGCGCCGGCCGATGCGGGCCTTGGTCTGGTGGTGCAACAGATGGTTTTCGGCGTCGGGCACCGGCAATGCGGATCAGGCGTGTTGCAACTGGTGGACAGCGACACCGGCCTGCCACAGATCACGGGGCGCTACCTGAGCCAATCGCAGGGGCGTGACGCGCTGGAAGGCGATGCCGCAGCGCTGTACCTTACCCGCGATCCGCGCGGTCCGTCGCTAGAGGAACTGGTGCCGGACGCGTTTAACGCATTGAAATCGCACGCAGCACTGATGCGCGAGAAACTGCGCGCGGAAATGCAGGTGGAGTTTGTGATACAGGACGGCGCGCTGCATATCCTTGACGGTGTGCGTGTGGCGCGGTCATCGCGCGCCTCCGTGCGCATCGCCGTAGCGCTGGCCGAAGAAGGCATCATCAGCCGCGAAGAAGCGCTGATGCGCGTGCAGCCGCGCACATTGACCGAACTGCTGCACCGCCAGATCGACGCAGGCGCCAAGCGCGACATCATCGGGCGCGGCATCGCGGCCAGCCCCGGTGCCGCCACGGGCAAGATCGTGTTTAACGCCAGCGAAGCGCAGGCCAGCGCGGCACGCGGCGAGCCTTGCATTCTTGTGCGCCGCGAAACCACCCCCGAAGACATCCGCGGCATGCATGTGGCCCACGCCGTGCTGACCGAACGCGGTGGCATCACCAGCCATGCCGCCGTGATCGGGCGCGGCATGGGGCTGCCTTGCGTGGTGGGCGCGTCCAACATGCGCTTCAACATGGTCAAAAAGCAGATTACCGCGCCCGATGGCCGGGTTTTCGCCGCCGGAGAAGAGATCACTGTCGATGGCACCACGGGCCAGGTGCTGGCGGGGGCTGCCAAAATGCAGGAGGCGGCGCTGGATGAGACCTTTCACCGCCTGATGGATTGGGCCGAAGATGCCGCAGACATCGGCATCCGCGCCAATGCCGACACCCCCGCAGACGCCCAGACCGCGCGCAATTTCAACGCGCAGGGCATAGGGCTGTGCCGGACGGAACATATGTTTTTCGACCCCGGCCGCCTGACCGTGATGCGAGAGATGATATTTGCCGAAACCGGCGAGGACCGGCGCGCCGTTCTGGAACGCCTGTTGCCGATGCAGCGCGATGATTTTACGCAGCTTTTCCGCATTATGCAGGGCCAGCCCGTTTGCATCCGTCTGTTTGATCCACCGCTGCATGAATTCCTGCCCGGCGACAAGGCGGGCCAGCGCGAATTGGCCGAAGCGCTTGGGCTGCCGCTGTCGGATGTAACGCGGCGGATTGAATCGATGAGCGAATACAACCCCATGCTGGGCCTGCGCGGTGTGCGGCTTGGTGTGACCGTGCCCGAGATTTACGAAATGCAGGCCCGCGCGATTTTCGAGGCCACAATCGAAGCCAGCCGCGACGGTGAACCGGTCGTGCCCGAGATCATGATCCCGCTGGTCAGCGCACGGCGCGAAGTGGAGTTGGTCAAAACCAGCATTGATGCTATTGCCGCCGCCGTGCGCACAGAGCGCGACGCAAGCTTTACCTACCGCCTTGGCGTGATGGTGGAGACGCCGCGCGCGGCCCTGCGCGCCGGCGAATTGGCGCCGCATTGCGCATTCCTCAGCTTTGGCACCAATGACCTGACGCAGATGACCTATGGGCTGTCGCGCGACGATGCGGGCCGGTTCATGTCTGACTATGTGCAGCAGGGGGTCTTTCCCGAAGACCCGTTTCATGTGCTTGACGTGGACGGTGTCGGAGAGCTGTTGCAACTGGGTGCGGCGCGGGGGCGGGCCGCGCAGCCGGGCATCACGCTGTCGATCTGTGGCGAGCATGGTGGCAACCCCGAATCGATCGCATTTTGCCGCGAATCGGGCTTTGACTATGTATCCTGTTCGCCGTTTCGCGTTCCGGTTGCACGGCTGGCCGCAGCGCAGTTGGCGATTGCCCACAAGATCGGGTAGGGGGTTGGGCTGAAATACGCTACAGTTTGTTCGCTTGGGCGGGTTATCGCGTAACACGTTCCGGTTGGGTTTACGCATGGAACCTTCTTGGTTAAGCGGCCTAAGTCTGCAATTACACCAAAGGGGTGCGACATGCGTCCGCTCTCGATACTACCATTTGCGCTGCTGCTGGCGCTTTCGTTTGGCTTTCCGATGACCGCTTCGGCAAATTCCGAAAAGGCCGATGACCTTGCCCGGATCGAATCCCAGGGCCTCAAATCCACCGGGTCCAGACGGCTCAAGAACATGATCGCACCCAAGGAACAGGCGCCCGCCGCTGTCGCGACAAACGTACAATTTTCAAACGGCTGGATCGACAATCAGCCCAAGGCCGTCGGCAGTGCCGAATGGCGGTGTCTGGCCGAGGCGCTTTATTTCGAGGCGCGCGGCGAAACCGTCAAGGGCCAGTTTGCCGTCGCCGAAGTAATTATGAACCGCGTCCGCTCGTCGCGCTTTCCCGCCACGCTTTGTGGTGTGATCCATCAGGGCACCGGCAAGAAATATCAATGCCAGTTCACCTATACCTGCGATGGCCACAAGGAAGTGATCGCAGAGCCGCGTGCCTTTAGCCGGGCCGCCAAGGTGGCGCGTGTGATGATCGATGGAAATGCACCTGCGCTGACCGACGGGGCAACCCATTACCACACCACAGCCGTCAAACCGCGCTGGTCGCGCGTGTTTACGCGCACTGCCCAGATCGGCGTACATCTGTTCTACCGCCAAGGCGTGCGCACCGCGTCCAACTGACGCCGTTTTCGGGTGCTGGCCAGACGGGTTCGGGGCTGCTAAACCGCGCGCATCGGCTAAAGTGGTCGTGAAATCAGCCCAAAGGCCAAGCCACATGAGCACCGAAGTCCGCCTTGCCTTTGCGCACCCGTCCGAGCGCGCCGAAGCCATGGCGGGTGAGGACCCGCTGGACCGCATATCGCTGCGTGACCATATCGTTGACGTGGAAATTGGCGCTTTTCAGGCCGAGCGGGGCGTAAACCAACGCATTTGCTTTAATGTGGTTGTCGAAGTGCGGCCTCTGACCGGGCCGATTGACGACGATGTCGACCGTATCCTCAGCTATGACCGTGTGACCGAAGCAATTGCGCATGAATTGGCGGACGAAAGGCTTAACCTTCTGGAAACGCTGGCGGAACGGGTCGCAGACCGAATTTTGCTGGAACCGCAGGCCGTGCGTGTGTTTGTCCGCATCGAGAAACTGGACCGCGGTCCCGGTGCGCTGGGGGTGGAGATTGTGCGCGCCCGTGATGGCGCACCGCCACCCGAAGTGCACCCCGATGACGTGCCGCATCCTGAGCTGGTGTATCTCAGCAACGCGGCCATCGCGTCACCGCACCTGCCGGGGTGGCTTGATCAGCTCGAAGGGCTGGGCCGGCCGTTGATCTTGTGTGTCGGCGCGCCCGACGCACCTGCGCCACAGTTGCCGCACCGCATGGCACAACGGCGCATTGATCTGCTGGCCATTGAACAAAACGCATGGGTGTTGGCTGCGCGCGATGATCGCTGTGTCGTGGTTGAAACGCGGACCGAACTGGACTGGGCCATGCGGAACGGGCAGACCTGCGTTTGGGCGCCCTCCAAGATGGTGCTTGATGCGGTGGACACGCCATCGGTACAGCCGCGCGATGCGGTGGCGCTGGCGGCATGGTTTGCGGCCACTTTCGATGCGCAGGAATTGTTGGTTGTGGGCGCGCAGGTGCCGGCCAATGCGTCTGTGCCGTTGCGGGCCGCGCCGGTGGATCGCGAAGTGCTGTGACACGCGCCGACGATTACTACAGACCTGTCGTACAAGTTGGCCCGCTGCGCCCTCCGGGTGCTCTTATGCTTGCCGCAGGCTGGGGATGGTTCACCCATGCCGAGGTGCTGCACCGCACACATGCGCCCCGGTTCGTCGCCGCCGCTGATCTGCCCGAGGATATCGCACACTGCCTGACCGCACCCCGCCCCGATATCGCGGGGCTGACGCTGGACCGTCTGCGCGTCATGGGTATTCTCAACGCCACGCCAGACAGCTTTTCCGACGGTGGGCTGCATGCCGCCAGCGCAGACGCGATTGCGGCGGGGCAGGCGATGCAGGCGTCGGGGGTCGATTTATTGGATGTGGGCGGGGAATCCACGCGACCCGGTGCCACGACCGTATCCGTGCACGATGAAATCGCGCGCGTGGTGCCGGTCATCGCAGGGCTGCGTGCCGCTGGTGTCACGACGCCAATCTCCATCGACACCCGCAAGGCTGCGGTCGCCCGTGCGGCGCTGGATGCGGGGGCCGGCCTGATCAACGATGTCTCCGGCTTTACCTTCGACGCGGAACTTGCGCCGCTGGCAGCACAGGCCGGTGCCCCCGTTGTCGTGATGCATGCACAGGGCGATCCCGCCACGATGCAGCACGCGCCGCACTATGATAACGTGCTGCTGGACGTCTATGATTTCCTTGCCGCGCGCATAGCGGTGCTGGTGGGCCAGGGGATACCAGCCGCGCGCATTGTTGCGGACCCCGGCATCGGCTTTGGCAAAACGCGCGATCATAACCTTGCGCTGCTGGCCCGGCTAAGCCTTTTTCATGGCCTCGGTGTGCCACTTCTTTTGGGCGCGTCGCGTAAGAAATTTATCGGCACCATTGGGCACGCACCACAGGCGGACCAGCGCGCGCCGGGCTCAATCGCGGTGGCTTTGGCCGCGCTCGGCCATGGCGTTCAGATCGTGCGTGTGCATGATGTGGCGCAGACCATTCAGGCCGCAGCCGTGTGGCGCGCGGCAATCACAGGACGGACTTCATGACCAAGCTCTTTGGCACCGACGGCGTGCGCGGCACCGCAAACACCTATCCCATGACCGCTGAGATGGCGTTGCGCATCGGGGCTGCGGTGGGCCGCTATTTCCGCCGCGACAACAGCGGCGTGCACCGTGTGGTGATCGGCAAGGACACGCGTCTTTCGGGCTATATGTTCGAGAACGCGCTGACCGCCGGGCTGACGTCGACGGGCATGAATGTGCTGTTGCTCGGCCCCGTGCCGACGCCGGCGGTGGGACTGCTGACGCGGTCGATGCGGGCCGATCTGGGGGTGATGATTTCAGCCAGCCACAATCCTGCGCAGGATAACGGGATCAAGTTCTTTGGCCCCGATGGTTTCAAGCTTTCCGATCAGGTGGAGGCACAGATCGAGGCGCTTGTGGCATCGGGTGTACCGCTGACAGAGGCGGCCGATATTGGCAGGGCCAAACGGATCGACGACGGGCGGTATCGCTATGTCGAGAGGGTCAAATCCTCGCTTCCCCGGCAGATGGGGCTGGACGGGCTGAAAGTGGTGGTCGATTGCGCCAACGGGGCCGCCTATAAGGTGGCACCGGAAACGCTGTGGGAACTGGGTGCAGAGGTGATACCGGTGGGTGTCGACCCCAACGGCAAGAACATCAATCGAGGCTGCGGTTCAACCAAACCGCAGATGGCGGCGGAAACCGTCGTTGCGCACGGCGCTGACGTGGGGATCTGTCTGGACGGGGATGCCGACCGCGTGATCTTGCTGGATGAAAACGGCAAGGTGGGCGACGGGGATCAGTTCATGGCGTTGATGGCCGACCGCTGGGCCGCAGAGGAACGCCTGAACGGCAATGCACTGGTCGCCACGGTGATGAGCAACCTCGGGCTTGAGCGGTTCTTGCAAGACCGCGGCCTGCGTTTGGAACGCACGGCCGTCGGTGACCGCTATGTGGTGGAGCGGATGCGCGCGGGCGGGTTCAATCTGGGTGGGGAACAATCGGGCCATATCGTGATGACCGATTTTGCCACCACGGGTGACGGTCTGATGGCGGGCTTGCAGTTTCTGGCGGAAATGGTGCGCTCTGGCAAACCGTCGTCGGAACTGCTGCATCAGTTCGACCCGGTGCCGCAATTGCTCAAGAACGTGCGCTATGCGAATGGCGCGGCACCGCTTGATGATACACAAGTCAAAGCCGCGATCGCACAGGCGGAGGCCGATCTGTCAGGCGGCGGGCGTCTGTTGATCCGCAAGTCGGGCACAGAGCCGCTGGTCCGCGTTATGGCTGAACATGAGGACGCGGCCTTGATGGAGCGCGCTGTGGACAGCGTGGTTGATGCCGTCAGTGCGGCGGTGGTCGGCTGATCAGGGCCGCGCACCGCCTGCATCCGCAACAATTGCCGAGGTGCGGCTGAACATCCGCCGCAACGCGCCGTATTGGCTGATGGCCACGCCGCTGAGGATCAGTGCCATCGCCCAGATCAGCGAGGTCGGCAGCGGTTCGGCCAGAAATACTGCCCCCAGCACGACCGACCACACCGGCACCTGATAATTCACCAATGACATGAACACCGGACCCGCGCTGCGCACCACAATCACACGCAGGAAATTTGCGGCGGCCGTGGGCACCAGCCCCAGAAACGCCAGTACCATCAGGATCTTGGCCGATGGCATCGGCGGCGCGCCCTCAATGGCCCACGCCATTGGAATGACCAGAAAAGACGATATGATCAACAGCACCGTGGCAAGCCCGATGGGGTCGATCGCAGGCAGGCGCCGCATCAGGATGGAACTGAGCGCATAGCACGTCGCGGCACCGACGCAGGCCATCCGCCCCGGCGTCTCAAGCGCGGTACCTGTTGTCTCAAACGCCTGACCGCCGATCAGCACAACCACGCCTGCAAAACCGATAAAAAATCCGATGACCCTGCGCAAGTTCAACTGCTCTCCGGGCACCAGGAAATGTGCCAGCGGCAGAATGATCAGCGTGGTCGAGGCCATGGAGACGCCGGCAAAGCCCGACGTTACATATTGCTGACCCCACGCCAGCAGCGAAAATGGCAAGGCCGAGCTGACCGAAGCAATGGCCAGCAGGTTCAGCGCATCCTTGCCAGTCGGCCGTGCCTCGAACAATCTGAAACTGCGCAGTGCCCAGATTGGCATCGAGATGATGGCGGCCAGCCCGATGCGCGACGCCGCAAGCCAAAAGGGCGGCATCCCGGTCAGGGCGATTTCGGTAACAAGGAACGTGCCGCCCCAGATCAGGGCCAGCAGGGCGATCATGGCCCAGCTGGATAGAGTGATTTTCGGCGCGTCGGTCATTTGTCATTCCTTGCAGACAAAAGACCCCGGCGCCGGGCCGGGGTCTTTTCGTTCATTCCCACGCGACTGCGATCAGGTGGGCTTATCTGAACAGATGGCTCAGTTTTTCGCCTTGTCCACCATCTTGCCCGCAGAAATCCACGGCATCATCTCGCGCAGCTTCGCGCCGACCTCTTCGATCTGGTGGGCGTCGTTGTTGCGGCGTGTCGCCTTGAATGACGGCTGACCAACAGCGTTTTCCTGCATGAAATCACGCACGAACTTGCCGTTCTGGATGTCCGTCAGGACCGCTTTCATCTTCGCCTTTGTCTCGTCGTACGGCAGGATGCGCGGGCCAGACACGTATTCCCCATATTCCGCCGTGTTGGAGATCGAATAGTTCATATTGGCGATGCCGCCTTCATAGATCAGGTCGACGATCAGCTTCACCTCGTGCAGGCATTCGAAATAGGCCATCTCGGGGGCATAGCCGGCCTCGACCAATGTCTCAAATCCCATGCGGATCAGTTCGACCAAACCACCACAGAGCACGGC
>JAGXHC010000268.1 GCA_024636405.1 Sulfitobacter sp.
GTCACCGTCGCGGCAGCCTGCTCCGCAGCACGGTCCTGTGGCGCATCCACATGCGGCAACCACAGCGTCATGCGTGTGCCGGTGCCGATTTCGCTGTCGATTGTAATGTGCCCTCCGGACTGGGACACAAAACCATAGATCATCGCCAAACCCAGCCCGGTGCCCTCGCCTGCGGCCTTTGTCGTGAAGAACGGCTCAAATATGTTGTGGGCCAGATCGGCCTTGATGCCGGTGCCGGTGTCCGTGACATGGATCGCCACAAAGTCGCCCTGCGGCACGTGCCCAAATGTCCGGCCCGTCCTGCCCGACTCTGGGATCTGCACCATTTCCGCCCCGATCGTCAGAGTTCCGGCGGGGATACGGCTTTCGGGGTCACGCATGGCATCACGGCCATTCACCGCGAGATTAAGCAACGCATTTTCGAACTGGCCGCTGTCGATAAGCACATTCAGGTCGGTGGTGTCCTCACCTGCTGGCGGCAGATCAAGAACCAACAATACTTCCTGGCTCAGCGTGCCAAGCAGGCTTTCGTTTGCGGTCCTCACCAGCCGCGCAACATTGCACACGCGGGGCGCCAGCAATTGCTGTCCGCCGAATGCCAACAGCTGACTGACAAGCTTCGCACCCCTCTCGACGCCCTGCATTGCGCCTGCGATGCGCGCGGCGCCGATATCAGTGGTGACGTGCTTTGTCAGCAGTTGCAGATTGCCGCCTATCACCTGCAGCAGATTGTTGAAATCATGCGAAATACCCGCGCTGATATTGCCGATCGCTTCCATGCGCTGTGCCCGCACCAGGGCGCGTTCTGCAATCATGCGGTCTGCCACTGCCTTATCCACGCGCTTTTCCAGTGCCTCATTGGCGCCGCGCAGGTCGTTGCGCGCTGCCAGAAGCTCTTTCTCATAGCGCCGCCGGTCCGTTGCATTGAAAACCGAGATCAAGATCATACGGACATCGCCGTGCGCGTCACGCTGTGTGCGGGCATTGACCAGAACCGGCAGCGGCGCACCATCGGACGCGACAAAATTCAGCGCGACCTCATTCAAGGCCTGCTGAAGTTGCAGGATCGGCATGAAATGCGTGCCCAGATAGATACGTCCCGCGATATCCAGAATGTCGCTGATCGCGCGCCCGTACAGCGCGTCATGATCATGCCCTGTCCACCCCAGAAAGGTCTTGTTGACCTGCGTTATCCGCCAGTCGGGCGACAGACAGATATAGCCGCAGGGCGCGTCTTCAAACAAGGTTTGAAAGTCGCCAAGAGCTGGGGGCAAAAGATCTTTCAAGCGGCTGTCAAATGAATGCGCGGATTGCGGCTGTCGTTTCTGCGGGCGCGGACAGATTGGGACAATGCCCTGTCGCTTCGAGATGCACCAGGGTGCTGTTTGGCACATGGTCCCTGATGTAGGCACCCACTTCAAGCGGTGCGATGACATCGTTTGAGCATTGCAGGATCAATGTCGGCACCTTGATCTTTGCCAGATCGGCACGGTTGTCCGACAGAAACGTAACACGGGCGAACTTTTTGGCAATTTCAGGGTCTGCCCGGCAAAAACTTTCGGTCAGTTCCGCACCAAGCTCGGGACGGTCGGGGTTGGCCATGATCACCGGGGCCATCGCCTCGGACCAGCCCAGATGGTTGGTGTCCAGAAAGTTCAGCAATTCGTGTACTTCCGTATCGCTGAAACCGCCGACATAACCGGGCTCATTTATGTAGCGTGGCGAGGGCGCGACCATGACCAGCTTGCCAAAGCGTCCCGGCGCCTGTTCCATTGCCAGCGTCGCGCTCATTGAAGAAACCGAATGCCCGACAAGAATGGCATCGCGTAGATCAAGCGCCTCGGCGATCTCGACCACATCAGCGGCGAACCCGGCAAGCGTCGCGTATTTTGCCGGATCATAGGTTGATGCATCGGTTTTACCCATGCCGATATAGTCGAATGTGACAACGCGAAACCGGTCCTCAAAGGCGGGGGCAACAAAACGCCACATGGATTGATCACATCCGAATCCATGCGCGAACATTATGGTACGGTCCCCGTTCCCGCTGACCTTGACGTTGTGACGTTCCTGAACAGAAGTAGGTTCCAAAATGCTGCTCCAAATTTGCTACGCAATCATAGGGAACCGCGTCAAAGTGGTCAATCCGGCTATGAGATCGCCAGACATCCGAACGATTGCCCGATATTGCCCCATGTCCGAGCTTAATTGTATTGCCAAAATCCTTCCCGTGGCGGTGCGCACGGCCCCTTCCTTCCGGCGCCATCCATGCTAAACGAACCCCATGACCGAAGACGTCGCTTTCCCTGATCGCCTGCCCGGCGCGCCCCATCCCCGCGATACCGCTGCCCTGATCGGGCAGGACGCGGCGCAGGCTGCGTTTCTGGACGCTTTCAACAGCGGCAAACTGCACCATGCGTGGTTGCTGACCGGCCCGCGCGGGGTTGGCAAGGCAACGCTTGCGTGGCGCATCGCACGCTTTTTGCTGGCCACACCCGATCCCGAAAGCGGCGGCATGTTCGCGGCCTCTGCGCCCGACACGCTGGACATCCCTGCCGACCATCCGGTTGCGCGGCGCATTACATCGGGCGGCGAAGGGGCGCTGAAATCCATAACGCGCAGCGTGGATGAAAAGACAAAGCGACTGCGAAAGCAGATCGTCGTGGATGATATCCGCGCGTTGAACGGCTTTTTCCAGATGTCCGCCGCGGACGGCGGGCGGCGCGTTGTCATCGTGGATGACGCGGACGAAATGAACCCAAACGCTGCCAATGCTTTGCTGAAAATGCTGGAAGAACCACCCGCCCGCGCGACGATCCTGTTGATCAGCCACCGGCCCTCTGGCCTGCTGCCCACCATCCGGTCGCGGTGCCGTACGCTGCGGTTGGGCACGCTTTCGCCGGGTGAGATGGCGCAGGCCATTGCAGCCTCCGGCGTTGATATGGCCGATGATCCCGCTGCATTGGCGGCCCTGTCCGGCGGATCAGTCGGCGGCGCACTGCGCCTGTCGCTGATGGGTGGGGTGCAGATTTATGCCGAACTGGCCGCATTGATGGAAGGGCTGCCGCGCATGGACCGCGCCCGCGCCATCAAGCTGGCCGAAGCAGCCGCCACCCGAGGTGCTGAACAGAAACTTGCGCTGCTTTTCAGTCTTGTCGACATCATGTTGGCGCGTCTGGCGCGCACCGGCGCCTTGGGAATGCCGCCCGAGACCGAGGCCGTGAGGGGCGAAGCAGGGCTGCTCAGCCGTCTGTCGCCGACCCCGGCACAAGGCCGCACATGGGCCGAGGCCGCACAGCAGATTTCGGCACGCGCGCAACACGGTCTGGCCGTCAACCTTGACCCTGCCGCGCTGGTCCTAGATACCCTGCTGAAGATGGGCCGGACTGCGCCCCGCTGATCATAAAACCGGACAGCCATGACCGACACGCCCCAGATTACAGACAGCCATTGCCACCTTGATTTCCCCGACTTCGACGGGGAATTGAGCGATATACTGGCCCGCAGCACTGCGGCCGGCGTGACGCGCATGGTCACGATCTGCACAAAGTTGAAAAATGAACCCGCTGTGCGCGCATTGGCCGACGCCCACGACCCGGTCTTTTATGCCGCTGGCACCCATCCGATGTCCGCCGCATCAGAGCCGCTGACCAGCACCGACGCGCTGATTGCGCTGACCGCGCATCCCAAGATGGTCGGGATCGGCGAAACCGGGCTTGATTACCATTATACCGCCGACAGCGCAGACGTGCAGCAGACCTCCTTGCGCATCCACATCGACGCCGCACGCCAGACCGGTCTGCCGCTTATCATTCACGCCCGCGACGCTGATGACGATATGGCCCGCATCCTGTCACAAGAACACGCACTGGGCGCGTTCAACTGCGTCATGCACTGCTTTTCATCCTCGGCCACGCTTGCGCGGGCGGCGCTGGATCTGGGGTTTTACCTTTCGATGTCGGGCATCACCGCCTTTCCCAAATCACAAGAACTGCGCGATATCTTTGCTGCCGCGCCGCTGGACCGTATTCTGGTGGAAACCGATGCGCCTTATCTTGCCCCACCGCCACAACGGGGCCGCCGCAATGAACCTGCCTTCACGGCCCATACCGCGCGCCGTGCCGCTGAGACGTTTGGCCTCGGCTATCCCGAATTTGCAGCACAAACCCAGGCAAATTTTGACCGCCTCTTTGCCAAGGCCGCCGCTTGGACAAAGGCTGATTGATGGCTGAAATGCGGATTACCATCCTTGGCTGCGGATCGTCCGGTGGGGTGCCCCGTCTGGGCGGTCACTGGGGGGCCTGCGACCCGGCAGAGCCCAAAAACAACCGCCGCCGCTGTTCCCTTCTGGTGGAGCGGGTGACCGAAACGGGCACCACTTCGGTATTGATCGACACATCGCCCGACATGCGTGCGCAGTTGCTGGATGCGGGTGTGGGACGCTTGGATGCGGTGATCTTTACACATTCCCATGCGGATCATGTGCATGGCCTTGATGATCTGCGGATGATCGTGATCAACATGCGTGCGCGGCTGCCGGTCTGGGCCGACCTGCCCACAAAAGCTGCGCTGCTGGAGCGGTTTGCCTATGCCTTCGTGCGTCCCGAGGGGTCAAGTTATCCGCCGATACTGGACATGAACGACATCGACGGTGAGGTCTGTATTGATGGCGCCGGCGGTATGTTGCGGTTTGCCCCGTTTCTGGTGCCGCATGGCGGTATGGACGCGCTTGGCTTTCGTATAGAAGGGGTGGCCTATCTGCCCGATGTCTCCGCCATGACCGATGAGGCTTGGCATGCGGTGGACGGGCTGCGCTGCTGGATCGTGGACGCGCTGCGCCGCGAGCCGCATCCAACCCACAGCCATCTGGCCCAGACGCTTGACTGGATTGACCGCGCTGCACCCCGCACGGCAGTCCTGACCAATATGCACAACGATCTGGATTACCGCACGCTGTGCCATGAAACCGCGGACCACATCCAACCCGCCTTTGACGGCATGACCCTCACCTTCCCGCTGGACTGACGCCCACCGGCCAGCCGCGAAAGTTTGGCGATGCAAATCCTTCTTGATGTCATCCTGCCGGTCTTTTTGGTGATCGGCTTTGGCTATGTCGCCGTCTGGCGGGGGTTGTTTCCGGTCTCGGGGATCGACGGGGTGATGAAGTTCACCCAAAGCTTTGCGATCCCTTGCCTGCTGTTTCAGGCGATTTCCAAACTGGACCTGTCCACCACCTTCGATCCAGGTCTGTTGCTCAGCTTTTACGCCGGGGCCGCTATCTGTTTTGCGCTTGGCATATTTGGTGCGCGCCTGTTCCTGCGCCGCGATTGGGAAGACAGCGTCGCCATCGGATTTTGCTGCTTGTTCTCCAATTCGGTCCTGCTGGGCCTGCCCATCACGGAACGTGCCTACGGGGCTGTCGGTCTGACCGGCACGGTCGCCATTGTCGCCTTCCACGCCACCTTTTGCTACGGGCTTGGCATCTCGGTGATGGAATTCGTGCGCAACCGCGGCCAAAGCGGCATCACGCTGCTGCGGATCGTGCTGGCGGCGATGTTTCGCAATGGTCTGGTGCTGGCGATCCTTGCGGGTTTCATCGTCAATCTCAGCGGGCTGTCCTTGCCTTCCGTGCTCGACGATGCGCTGACGCTGATTGCCCGCGCCGCACTGCCAGCGGCGCTGTTTGCACTGGGCGGCGTGCTGATCCAATACAAGCCCGAGGGCGACAAAGTGGCGATTGCCATGGTCTGTCTGATTGCCCTGATCGTGCATCCCGCGCTGGTCTGGAGCTTTGGCACCGCCTTGTCGGTGCCTACAGACGCGTTCAAGTCCGGGGTGCTGACAGCGGCGATGGCACCGGGCTTCAACGCCTATATATTTGCGAACATGTACGGACGCGCGCGCCGGGTGGCGGCGTCATCGGTTCTGATTGCCACAGTCAGTTCGATTTTCACGGTCTGGTTCTGGCTGACTGTTCTGGGGTGACGCAGGCTAGCGGGCCATCAGGCCGGGCAGCCAGGTGCCAATGGCGGGCATCCACACGATCAGTCCCAGCACGAACAGCTTGATCAGCAGAAATGGCGTCACCGCCGCGTAAATCTGGCGCATGCCAATCTGCGGTGGGGCGACGCCGCGCATTACAAACAATAGCAGGCCAAAGGGCGGCGTCAGCAACCCGATCTCCATTGTCAGCAGATACACCACGCCCAGGACCAATTCATTGATCCCCATCGTATCGGCCAGCGGCACGAAGACTGGCACCGTGACCATCAACATCGACACCTGATCAATGAAACACCCCAGAAACAGCAGGATCGCGATCATCCCCAGCAGCACCATCAGCGGCGTCGGATCGACCGCGTTGATCGCACGGATCAAACCGCCCGTGGCACCCGAGAACGACAACACCTGCGCAAAGGTCTGCGAGGCCGCGATGATGAACAGGATCATCACCGACAGCTTCAACGTCTCCATCAAGGCAGCACCCAGTTTCGCCCAGCTCAGCGCGCGGTATCCCGCACCGATGGCGACGGCCGTGATGCTGCCCAGTGCCGCACTTTCGGTGGGCGTGGCAATGCCCAGCAAAAGCGATCCGATGACCACGGCAAAAAGCGTCGTCAGCGGCAACACATATTTGACGAACGGTGTCCACCGCTCGGTCAGGGTCATCTCTTCCAGCACTTCGGGCGGGGCCACGGAGGGATCCAGCAGGCTGCGTACAACCACATAAACCACAAACAGAACCGCCAGCATGAGGGCCGGGATCACCCCGGCAATCAGCAGACCGGAAATCGATATCCCCGCAAGCGAGCCGACCAGCACCGCCAGCGCCGAGGGCGGGATCAGCATGGCAATGGCCCCCGACGCCATGATCGGTCCCATCGCCATGCTGGGATGGTAGCCCCGCTTGAGCATCCCCGGCAACAGCGTGCTGCCCAGCATCGCGGTGTTGGCAATGGTGGACCCTGAAAGTGCGGCAAAAATCGTGCCACCAAAAATCGTGACCACTGACATCCGCCCCGGTATCCGCGTCACGACCCGCTCAATCGCGTCGATGGCCCGGTGGGCAACGCCGGTCTGGAACAGTATCTCCCCCATGAGGATAAACAGCGGGATCGGAGCGAGTTGGAAATTCGCCACCGATTGCGTCGCGTTGCGCGCCAGTTGCACGATGCCGCGTTCTCCGCCAAGCACCATAAAGGCGCCCACCGTTGTCACCGCAATGAAAGCAAAGGCAACCGGCAGCCCGATCAGCAACAACACGGCCAATCCGCCCAGCATCAGCGTCAGCGTCAGAACCCAGTCCATGCGCTAAAGCCCGCTGATCTGGCTGTCGACGGGTGGATCGACCAACCGCCGCAGGAAAATCACCAGACACAGCGCCATGCTGAGCGGAACAAAGATAAGCATCCACCACTCCGGGATCACAAAAGATGTTCGTATCATCGAAACCCGCGAAGCGGAGGCCAGAGCCGCCTGCAACCCGTACCATCCCAAACACGCAGACGCCGCAGCACCGATCAGATTGGCAATGCGGCCCAGCATCCGCCCTGCCCTGTCGCCGACACTGGCCGAAATCAGGTCCACCTTTACATGCCCGTCGCGCGACAACACCCAAGGGGCGGCACAAAAGGTCGCGATCATCAGCGCATATTGGATCGCGTCCAGCGCGCCATAGATCACCGGCAGCTCAAGGTTGCGCAGTACCACATTGATCGCGATCACCACCGCGATCCCCCCCAGAATCCCCGCCGACATTACGGCGAGGATCCAAAGGAAACGGTCAAAGAGTGTCCAGAACATCGGCCAGCCCGCGTTACGCGATTATTTGGTCAGGCAGGCGCGAAGCTCTTTGCCAAGCGCGGGATCAACCTCTTCGACATGGGCCCAGCCGGCATCGCGCGCCGTGGTCAGCCACTTTTCAGCGTCCGCACCCTCCAGCGTGATCGTCTCAATGCCCGCTTCGGCCTGTTTGGCGTACTCTGCCGCATTGCGCTCTGCGTTCTGGGCGTTGGTTGCCTCCATCCAGACGGCGCCTTCGTTCAGCAACGCGCGCTGCTCGTCTGTCAGACCGTCCCAGACGTCGAGATTGACCAGAATGTTCACATCCACATTATAAAACGTAGGATCGACGCGATATTTCGTCTGCTCGTCCCAGCCAAGGTCCAGCACGCCCTGCCCCGGCCAGCCGTAGCCGTCGATGGCACCGCGTTCCAGCGCGCTATAGACTTCGCCCGGCGCCGTGCGCACCAAATTGGCACCCAATGCCGCGAACATCGCCTGATAGACCGGCGTGGTGCGGATTGTCAGCCCCGACAGGTCGGGACCGGTGATCGGCTTGGTCAGATAAAGGTGAAAACCCATGCCGTCACCCGCGTGGGCCAGGTATTTCACGTTCATCTGCTCGCCGTGAATGCGGTCTATGACCTCGAAACAGCCGTTCTCGCGCTGTTCCTGAACGGTGTTTTCCGCCAGATGAAGCGCATCTCCCGTGGCCACCAGATTGGGATAGAATGCGGAGGTGACATTGGCGATGTCGACAACGCCCGATTGCACCGCATTGCCAAGCTCGAACGGTGGCACCGCTTCGGGTCCACCAACGATTTCGATCTGAACAACACCTTTGCCATTCTCGTTGACCCACCCGACGAACGCCTCGAATTCGCGGCTGAATGTCGTGCCGAGGTTAAAGGCGGAGACGCTGCGCAAGGTGATCTCGTCCGCGTGTGCCGCAGGTGTCACGATCGTGCCAGCCAGCAAAGCGGCGGCGAATGTGGTCTTGAAGTTCATGTTAATCCTCCCAGATTTTCGAGCGCCCCACCATCAACCGATGTGGGTCCATATTTATATGTATCTGCATGTAGTGGTAGGCCGCACAGCCGCGTGCGTCAACCTGACCCGTGCAAAATTGCACTATCTCGCATGTGGCGCAGTCGGAAATGTCTGAGATAAGATGCGTCGCCGTACCGCAGCGCGCGCCATCCGTTCAAAATACGACGGCAAATCAACCGAAATGTTCAAACTTGCAAGATTGGTGCGGTCGGAGAGACTCGAACTCTCACGGGTGTTACCCCACAGCGACCTCAACGCTGCGCGTCTACCATTCCGCCACGACCGCACGCCATGGATGGTCCGCAGGGTTTAGCCAAACACTGCCCCCTTGTGAAGAGACAATCGGCACAAAAAAGACCCGGCACATTTCTGCGCCGGGTCGGGTAAGATGTACGCCGTTGACGCGCCCTATTCGCTGATCGAAAAGGTCGGCAGTCCCGTGCTTGACGCCGGTTGGACCAGCGGCAAGGCGGCGGAAGCAGGCGCGCCGCCGGTGCGTTGAGACGCCTGGCGGATCAGTTCGGTACGCTCCGGCTGACCCGGAACAAAAACCGCCGCCGCCCCTGAATCAGCAGCGGCCAGTCCTGCCGCGTACCAGCTTGCAGCCATATCCACACGCCGCGCCGGGCCAAAGCCCTGCGCCAGATGATGGCCCATCAGTTCACCGTAAACCGCCTCGCCCATCGCGAACAGCAACAACGCCGACCCGACGGCCACATCCATGTTGTCGGTGCGGTATCCGACCCCAAGACAGATCCGCGCGGTGCCGGAAAGCTGCGCAGGCGACATGCCGGTGCTGAGGATAAACGAAGACACGTCGGCCACCACGGCATCCCGCGGCTTCAGCGACAATGACGCCACATGATCTTTCATCGCAGGTCCGAAGCCCGCGCATTGCTGTGCGATCTGGTCAGGGGTAAAGCCGCTGATCTGGCTTACCAGTTCTTCAGACCGCGCAATCGCGTAGGTGCGCGCCAGACAGAACTGTTCATTCAGCGCCGTATTGGGATCGCTCAGGTTGGCCAGCGTGGTGAACCCCCCGTTTGTATTGGTGATCAGCGACACCGTGTTGCAATGCGATGCAAGCGACGCCTGGGTTCCCGCCCCCATAAAGTTCGGCAATCCGCCGGTTTCAGGGGCAACCGCTGCGGCAAGGCCCGAAAGCCCGGCCAGTGGTGCCGATCCGGCAACAGTGGTGGTCGTGGTTGTCATGGTGCCCAGTGGTGCTGGCTGCGGCGCGACGTAAACAGTCGTCGTGGGCGACGCAGGGGCGGTTTGACCCGCCATTTCTGCCCGGTAAGCCTTGAGCAATCCGCGCGTGCCGTCGGGTGTTGCCGCAACTTGCTGCTGCACCGCATATCCGCCCGCCTGCGCCCGGTTGTAACTTGAGGTCAGCAGATTTTGCTCAAACGCGGAAAGTTGCCCGGTCACAGGATAGCCCAGATAGGCCTGATACTGTGACACCGCATCGCGGGTCTTGCGGCCCAACTGCCCGTCAACCGTGCCTGCATCGAAACCAAAGTAATTAAGCGACGCCTGAATGCTCTTGCCTTCTTGCGACACAGGGATGCTGGACCGTTGTTTGGTCGCCTTCTTGCGATAACTCCGCTTTGTGGTCGTGCGCCGCTGCTTTTTGGCGTTGGCGCCAACAATGCCGCCGATGATCGCGCCGGCAATGAAATCTCCTGCGTCTGCCTGCGCGCGCGGCGCGGGAATAATCGCCAACGATGCCGCCAGAACGGCCCCTGTCATGAGTTTGAAAACCATCGTATCGCTCCAAATGAATCACATAATACGGAAATCCTAGCACAAGGATTTGCACATCCAAAACATTGATCGGGGTGATATCGGCGCAAAACGCTTGAAATTTCGCGTAACGCCTCCGATCTTGAAGGCAAAGCCGCGTGTAAGGAGCATGAAATGCCGACCGAAAATCCATCCCCCGACGCACCTGTGATACAGGTTGAAATTGTCTCCGACGTGATGTGCCCGTGGTGCATCGTGGGCTACAAACAGCTTGAGCAGGCCCTTGCCATGACCGGTTTGGGCGCCTTTATCCGCTGGCACCCGTTTGAATTGAACCCACAGATGCCGCCCGAAGGGCAGAACCTTGGGGAACATATTACCGAAAAATACGGCTCCAGCCCGAAAGACAGCGCCAAGAACCGCAAGCATCTGACGGATCTTGGCACGGATCTGGGCTTTGCCTTCAACTTTGACGACACCAGCCGGATCGTGAACACCTTTGCCGCCCATCAATTGCTGGACTGGGCGCAGGCCAAGGGTGTGCAGCACCCGTTGCAAATGGCGCTTTTCGATGCCCATTTCACGCAGGGCCGCGATGTGTCCGATGTGGACGTGTTGATCGACGTGGCAGGCCAGGTCGGGCTTGATAAGGCCGAGGCGCGCGCCGTTCTTGAAAGCGGCAGCCACGCCGAAGAAACCCGCATGCGGCAGAAATACTGGACCGAACGGGGTATTTCCGGCGTGCCTTCGATGATCTTTGACGGGCGCTATCTGCTGACCGGCGCGCAGGGGGCCCAGACCTATGCGCAGGTGCTGCAAAAGATCGTGGCGGAAAAGCAAGCCGCCTGAGTGTCGGCGTGTGAAAACGCGGCCACGTCACTGTTCATACAAACGCTGGCGGCATCCCGGTCAGCTTGGTAAACCGCCCCTATGGTTGAATGGATCACTTCTGACGGGCTGACCGACTTTCGCACCGCCGAGGCGTGGATGGAAGCGCGCGCTGCCGCCATTGCCGACGGCACGGCAGGTGAATGTATCTGGCTGGTGGAACATCCGCCCCTTTATACGGCGGGCACGTCTGCGCGGATCGAAGACCTGACCGATCCTGACCGGTTTGCGGTCTACCAGACCAAACGTGGCGGACAATATACCTATCACGGGCCGGGTCAGCGGGTGGCCTATGTCATGCTGGACGTGGCCGCGCGTGGGCGCGACGTGCGCTGTTTTGTGCGCCAGCTCGAGGATTGGGTGATCGCGACGCTGGATCAGTTCAACCTGCGCGGCGAGATCAGACCGGGGCGCGTCGGTGTCTGGGTACAGCGCCCGCAAAAGCCCCCCCAGACTGACGGCCAACCCGCCGAAGACAAAATCGCCGCCATCGGCATTCGCCTGCGCAAATGGGTGTCCTTTCATGGCATCAGCATCAACGTAGAGCCGGATCTGACCCATTTCGGCGGCATTGTACCCTGCGGCATTGCCGATCACGGGGTCACGTCTTTGGTTGACCTGGGATTGCCGGTAACAATGGATGACGTGGATGTCGCCCTGCGTCACAGCTTTGATGTGGTATTCGGAGACAAACCCGTCTGCCCCGGTCGAACCTCGTCATGAAATCCAAGCGTACCGCCTGACCATCGTGCGTCAGGGGATATACATCCCGGCACAAGCTGCGCCAAAAAGGAAACGATGCGATGCACAGTACCGATGATCTGAGTTGGGACAGTTGGGACGAACTGAACGATCCGCGCCCTGACCGCACGGGATTTGACGACGTCGTGCAAGATGCGCTGTCGCGGCGCGGGTTTCTGGGCGGTCTGGTCGCTGTCGGATCGGGCGCAGCGGTGATGGGCGCGGGCGTGATGAACGCCGGTGCCGCACTGGCAGGGACGCACCGCTTTGCCTTCACGCCGATCCCGATCGCCACAGACAACACCGTGCATGTGCCCGAAGGGTATGACTGGCACGTGGTGGCCCGCTGGGGCGATCCGATGTTTTCAGATGCTGCTGCTTTTGACGACGCAACAGGCGGCGATGCCGCCACCGCCGATCGCGTGTTTGGCGAAAATACCGATGGCATGGCGTTGTTTTCGATTGAGGGCCGCGAGGTGCTCGTCGTGAATCACGAATTCGCCAGTCCCCGGATCAACTTGCCCCAGACTGAAAACGGCACACCCGTATCCGCCAAAGACGTCCAGAAGCTGCAAAACCTTCAGGGTGTCACGGTCGTGGAACTGCAACAAAACGCCGGGGCGTGGCAGATTGTACAGGACGGCGCGCTGAACCGCCGCATCACGCATCTGACGCCGATGCAGATCACCGGCCCCGCCGCCGGGCATGACATGCTGAAAACCCTGGCAGACCCGACCGGAACCCGAACCTTGGGCACATTCAACAACTGCGGCTCAGGCCGCACGCCCTGGGGCACCTACCTGACATGCGAGGAGAATTTCAACGGCTACTTTGGTTCAACGGACCCCGAACTTGCGCTGCCTATGGGGTTTGACCGCTACGGCATCGGAGTGCAAAGCCGCTATTCCTACGAAAAATTCGACCCCCGGTTTGACATCGCGCTGAACCCGAATGAGCCGCACCGCGCCGGGTATGTCGTGGAAATCGACCCCTCTGATCCAAACAGCACGCCCGTCAAGCACACCGGGCTGGGTCGTTTCAAACATGAAAACGCCGCCGTAACCTTGGCTCAGGACGGGCGTGTGGTTGTCTACATGGGTGACGATGAACGCGGCGAATTCTTGTACAAATTCGTTTCTGAAAATGCCTACGCCGCCGGCGCGGACACCGCGACGCTGCTGGATCAAGGTCAGCTTTTCGCGGCCAAGTTCCTTGAGGATGGCACCGGGCGCTGGCTGGCGCTGACGCCGGACGCGACAGGCATGGACGCGGCACTGATCGCGATCCATACCCGGCAGGCCGGATCGGCGGTCGGGGCGACCACGATGGACCGCCCGGAGTGGGTCGCGGTGAATCCTGTCACGGCAGAGGCCTATTGCGCCCTGACGAACAACAAAAACCGTGGTCTGAGGCCAAATGCGGGCGGCGACGCGACCCCCGTCGGCGGCCCAAATCCACGCCCGGAAAACCTGTACGGCCAGATCGTGCGGTGGCGTGCGGCGGATAACGATCATGGCTCAGTGTCGTTTACCTGGGATCTCAACGTCATGGCGGGCAATCGCGATGTGCAGAAGGGCGCAAATGCCGGGTCGCGCAATATCACTTCCGGCAATCTGTTCACATCGCCGGACGGGATGCAGTTTGACACCACCGGAATGCTGTGGATCCAGACCGATGGCGATGACAGCAACACAGGGGCGTTTGCCGGGATGGGCAACAACCAGATGCTGGTGGGCGACCCCGTGTCGGGCCGGATTGAACGTTTCCTGACCGGTCCACATGGCGCCGAAGTGACCAGCCTTACATGGTCCTCGGACCTTCGCACGATGTTTGTGGGCATCCAGCATCCTGATGCGCCGTTTCCGGATGGCGCAGGCACGCTGCCCCGCTCTGCGGTGAACGCGGTGCGGCGTACCGATGGCGCGCCGGTCGGCTGATCTGCATACCTTTGTAATCTATGATCCGGCAGCGCTGGCCGGATCGGCCAAACCCTGCGCTGATCTGGCAACCGCGCAAGCAGCTGCGACCGTCGACACGGCATTGCACTTTGGAGCGCTTGGCGCTAGGTTCCACATTCCTCCACAGTTTGCATTGATCCAGATCAACTTATGCTCTTTGACATTAAAACACGCGCAAAATGCAGCGAGTGCCCAATCCGGCACCGTGCCATCTGTTCGCGCTGTGAAGACGATGAACTTGCCACGCTTGAAAGCATCAAAAGCTACAAGGTCTTCAAGGCGGGCGAACCGATTTTGTGGCGCGGCGATCCGTTGACGTTTGTGGCATCCGTCGTCGAAGGGGTCGCGACCCTGGCCAAAACAATGGAGGACGGCCGCACCCAGACCGTTGGCCTGCTGTTCGCGTCTGACTTTATCGGCAGGCCGGGCAGGCGCGAAATTGATTATGACGTGGTTGCCGCCACGGATGTGACGCTGTGCTGTTTTCAACGCAAACCTTTTGAACGCCTCATCGCAGCCACACCGCATATCTCCGAGCGCCTGCTTGAGATGTCGCTGGACGAACTGGATGCCGCGCGCGAATGGATGGTGCTTTTGGGGCGCAAAACAGCCCGCGAAAAGATCGCGACCTTCGTGGAAATGCTGATGCGTCGCCAGTTTCTGGGCAGAAAAGCCCAGAGCGAACAGGCGCTGGACATGCCGCTGACCCGTGACGACATCGCCAATTACCTTGGTCTCACGCTGGAAACCGTAAGCCGACAGCTTAACGCGATGAAAAAAGAGGGCATCCTGCGGTTTACTGATCGTCGCCGGTTCGAAGTTGCCGATTTCCGCGCGTTGCACAAGGCAACGGGTGACGATTCGGAAGACGCGCAGCTTTTCGGAACTTGATCTGAATCATTGCGCGCAAACGCGGCGTGGCCTTTACTTTCTTCAGTCAAGAAAAGGGCGACACCATGTACAAGAATATCCTTATTCCAGTCGTGCTGGACGATACCGCCAAGAACGAGACAGCGTTTGCCGCAGCGCGGGCGCTGGCCGATGCGGATGCGCGCTTCACGCTGCTGCATGTAATAGAGACCATTCCGGTCTACGTGACCGAATTCATCCCCAAGGATATCATGACCACCGCCCGCAAGACCGTGTCGGCCGAACTTGGCACGCTTGCCCGGTTGCTGCCCGAATGTGAGGTGGCAATTGACGAAGGGCGTGCCGGGCCGCGGATCTTCAAATGGGCCGAAGAGAACGGCGTGGATTGCATCGTGATTCCCTCTCACCGGCCTGTATTCTCGGATATCATGCTGGGATCGGTAGCGCATTATGTGGTGCGCCATGCAAAATGCGCCGTGCACGTGGTTCGCTGACCCTTTCGCACACGAAAACTTGACCCAGATCAAGGTTTGCCGCCCGAACTCCCGCTAATCAGGATTTGCGAACGGGTGCGCGTCCCCCTCCGGGGACTGCGCCAAAGGAGAATTGCGCCATGGAATATTTCAAGCTCATCTTGTTGGGGCTGATCGCCCTTGTTGCTGCGATCGGCACAGACTGGGGGCATGACATTGCCTATCAGGTACATGCCTTCTTGATCATGGCAGTGGCCATCGGCATGTTCATCTGGGTGCTGCGCAGCATTGATGAACCTGCAAAACAGGTCGAATCGCCCACGGGCTACGCCGATGGCGTTATCCGCGCCGGGGTGATCGCGACTGCTTTCTGGGGTGTCGTCGGTTTCCTTGTCGGCACGTTCATCGCCTTCCAACTCGCCTTTCCCGAGCTTAACTTCGACTGGGGTCAGCCTTACACCAATTTTGGCAGGCTGCGGCCACTGCACACATCGGCGGTGGTTTTTGCATTTGGCGGCAACGCCCTGATCTGCACGTCGTTCTATGTGGTGCAACGCACCAGCGCCGCGCGCCTGTTCGGCGGCAATCTGGCGTGGTTCGTGTTCTGGGGCTACCAGTTGTTCATCGTTCTGGCCGCCACGGGATACCTGCTGGGCGCGACGCAATCCAAAGAATACGCCGAACCTGAATGGTACGTCGATATCTGGCTGACCATCGTGTGGCTTTGCTATCTGGCGGTCTTTCTGGGCACCATTTTCAAACGCCGCGAGAAACACATATACGTGGCCAACTGGTTCTACCTCAGCTTCATCATCACCGTGGCGATGCTGCATGTGGTCAACAACCTGTCGATCCCCGTCAGCTTCTGGGGCTCCAAATCGGTTCAGGTCTTTGCCGGTGTGCAGGATGCCATGACACAGTGGTGGTACGGCCATAACGCGGTGGGTTTCTTCCTGACGGCCGGTTTCCTTGGCATGATGTACTACTTTGTTCCCAAGCAGGCGAACCGCCCGATCTATTCCTACAAACTCAGCATCATCCACTTCTGGTCGCTGATCTTTCTTTATATCTGGGCGGGTCCGCACCACCTGCACTATACCGCCCTGCCCGATTGGGCGTCGACGCTTGGTATGGTGTTTTCAATCGTGCTCTGGATGCCCAGCTGGGGCGGCATGATCAACGGCCTGATGACCCTTCAGGGCGCGTGGGACAAGCTGCGCACCGATCCGATCCTGCGCATGTTCGTGATCTCGCTCGGCTTCTACGGCATGTCCACTTTCGAGGGACCGATGATGTCGATCCGCGCGGTGAATTCGCTGTCGCATTACACAGACTGGACCATCGGGCATGTGCATTCCGGCGCGCTTGGCTGGAACGGCATGATCACCTTCGGCGCGCTCTACTTTCTGACACCCCGGCTTTGGGGGCGCGCACAGATGTATTCCATGTCTGCAATCAACTGGCACTTCTGGTTGGCGACCATCGGCATCGTTCTTTACGCCTCGTCGATGTGGGTCACCGGCATCATGGAAGGTCTGATGTGGCGCGAAGTCGACAGCCAGGGTTTCCTCGTCAACTCCTTCGCGGACACCGTGGCCGCTAAATTCCCGATGTATGTGGTGCGTGGACTGGGCGGCGTTCTTTATCTCATGGGCGGGCTGATCATGGTCTGGAACATGTGGATGACCATCCGCGGCGGTGCCCGCCAAACAGCGCCCGTCGGCGTCCCGGCAGAATAGCAAGGTATCCAACATGGCTGACAATGAAAAAGTAATGGAGTCCGACAAGGACCCGAAGGTTTCGACCCTCTCGGATCTGCCGGATGAAATCCCCAACGAACTGCCGCACCAGACCGCGCTGATCAACCGGCACGCAATCCTTGAGAAAAGCCCGACACTTCTGCTGATCTTTTCGCTGCTGGTGGTTTCCATCGGCGGCATCGTGGAAATCGCGCCGCTGTTCTGGCTGGAAAACACCATTGAGGAAGTAGAAGGCGTGCGCCCCTACTCGCCGCTGGAACTGACCGGGCGCGACATTTACGTCCGCGAAGGGTGCTACCTGTGCCACAGCCAGATGATCCGCCCGATGCGCGACGAGGTGGAACGCTACGGCCATTATTCGCTCGCGGCTGAATCGATGTACGATCACCCGTTCCAGTGGGGGTCCAAACGCACCGGACCGGATGTGGCACGTGTCGGCGGGCGGTATTCGGACGCCTGGCACGTTGATCACCTGATGGACCCGCAATCGGTGGTGCCGGAATCGATCATGCCGAAATACGCCTTTCTTGCCCGCACCCCGATCAGACCCACCCATATCGAGGCATTGCTCAAGACGCACCGCTTCGTGGGTGTCCCCTATTCGGACGAACAGATCGAAACAGCGGCGAGTGATTTCAGGGCTCAGGCCGACCCGGACGGCGATTTTGACGCCATGCTGGAACGCTATCCCGGTGCGGCCGTGGCCAATTTCGATGGCCAACCCGAACTGACAGAGATGGATGCGCTGATTTCTTACCTGCAAGTGCTGGGCACGATGGTCGATTTCTCGACCTTTACCCCCGCAGCCAGCCGATAGGAGGCCCCGATGGACACCTATTCTTTCCTTCGCCAACTGGCAGACAGTTGGGTACTGCTGGCCATGTTCGCCTTCTTTGTTTCGGTGATTGCCTTTGCCTTCCGGCCCGGCAGCACCGCCACCTATGACGCCGTCGCCAATATCCCGTTGCAAGACGACACGAAACCTGCCCCCCACGACCCCGGCGTAAACGGCACGGCCAAGGCCAAGGGTACGGCCAAGCGTACGGCCAAAGGTACGGATAGCGATAAAGGAGCCGACCATGTCTGAGCGCAAGACCGATGAGGTGACCGGAGTTGAAACGACCGGCCACAGCTGGGATGGCATCGAAGAGCTGAACAACCCGCTGCCGCGCTGGTGGCTCTGGACGCTCTACCTCACGATCATCTGGGCGGTGGGCTATACGATCGCCTATCCGGCATGGCCGATGATCTCAGGCGCAACCAAAGGGGTTATGGGCTGGTCCACCCGCGCCAATATCGTGCGCGACATCAACGCACATGAAGCGGCCAATGCAGGTCTTGTGGCGCAACTGGTCAAAGTGGACGCCGACACGCTGCAACAGGACCCCGACCTTCAAAGGTATGCGGTGGCCCGTGGCGGCGCCGTTTTCCGCGCCAATTGTTCCCAGTGTCACGGGTCCGGCGCGGCGGGTGCCAAGGGCTATCCCAACCTGCTGGATGATGACTGGCTTTGGGGCGGCGATATGGCTGCAATCGAATACACCGTGCGCCACGGAATTCGCAACACGGTGGACGACGATGCACGCTTTTCGCAGATGCCTGCATTTGGCGAAATGCTGGAGCCAAGCCAGATTGCTGCCGTGGTCGAACACGTCATATCCCTGTCGAATGCGGACTTTGACGCGGGCCTCGCCACGGCGGGTGCCACCGTCTATGTCGATTATTGCGCCGCCTGCCACGGCGATGCAGGTCTGGGCAACCCTGAACTTGGCGCGCCCAATGTCGCCGATGCGATCTGGCTCTATGGCGGCGATCGCAAGACGCTCTCCGAGACGGTTACAAATGCGCGTTACGGCGTGATGCCCCCGTGGGACCCACGCCTGAGCGAGCCTGATATCCGTGCTGTTTCCGCCTACGTACATTCTCTGGGAGGAGGAGAGTAGCGCGGAAAAGACTGCCCTCCCTTGGGGCGGTCCGTTCCCGAAGCGGTCCTGTTCGCAAACGTACCGCTTCGGGGATGTACTTGACCCAGATCAATGTCTGCACATCGCGCAGGCTGTAAAGGATAGGGGCGAACAGGATAAATGAAATGACACCCCAGACACCACCCTCCCTCTATGCCCCGCGGGAGCCGATCTTTCCGCGCCGCGTCAACGGATTTTTCCGCCGTTTCAAATGGTGGATCATGATCGTGACGCTTGGCATCTACTATCTGACACCGTGGATCAGATGGGACCGCGGCCCGACCCTGCCCGATCAGGCGGTGCTGGTCGATATGGCCGGGCGCCGCTTCTATTTCTTCTGGATCGAGATATGGCCCCATGAATTCTATTTCGTCGCCGGGCTGCTGATCATGGCCGGGCTCGGGCTGTTTTTGTTCACCTCCGCGCTGGGGCGGGTCTGGTGCGGCTATACCTGCCCGCAAACCGTCTGGACGGACCTCTTTATACTGGTGGAACGCTGGATCGAGGGCGACCGCAATGCGCGGGTGCGCCTGCACAATGCGCCCTGGAGCCTGCGCAAAACCCGTCTGCGCCTGACAAAATGGGTGGTCTGGATGGGGATCGCGATTGCCACGGGCGGGGCTTGGGTCTTCTATTTCAGCGACGCACCGACATTGCTGCGCGATCTTGTCACGCTCGATGCGCATCCGGCGGCCTATATCACCATCGCAATCCTCACGGCCACGACCTTTGTGTTCGGCGGCTTTCTGCGCGAACAGGTTTGCATCTACATGTGCCCCTGGCCGCGCATTCAGGCCGCAATGATGGACCCCGATACCATCACCGTGGCCTACCGCGACTGGCGCGGTGAACCGCGCGGCAAAGGCAATGTGCGGCGCCGCACCCAGGCCGCGGCACTTCAGGCCGAAGCGGATGCCCAAGCCGCAGGACCGGGCGTCGCGCGCTATGCCGGCACGCCCTATCCCGACAAGACCCGGCAGGTCGCGGGCGAAATGCCGTCCATGGCAGATACCGGTCCCGGTGATTGTATCGACTGCATGGCCTGCGTGAATGTCTGTCCGATGGGGATCGACATCCGCAACGGACAGCAAATGGAATGTATCACCTGTGCGCTGTGTATTGATGCCTGTGACGACGTCATGGCAAAGATCGGCCAGCCGCGCGGCCTGATTGACTATCTCGCCTTGTCGGACGAAACGGCAGAGCGCGCGGGACAACCTCCCAAACCGCTGTGGCAACACATCCTGCGCCCCCGCACGATCCTTTATACCGCCATTTGGTCACTAATCGGTTTCGGCCTCGTCTATGCGCTTTTCATCCGGTCGGATATCGAACTGACCGTCAGTCCGGTGCGCAATCCCACCTATGTCACGCTGTCCGATGGGTCCGTGCGCAACATCTATGACGTGCGCCTGCGCAACAAGGCGGGCGAACAGCGCACCTTCAGCCTCAGTATCAGCAGCCAGCAGACCTTGCAGATTGACCTCGAAGGGCGCGACGCGCTTGATCTGGTCGTCCCCACCGACGCCACATTGCTTCAGCGGGTCTATGTGACGGCCCCGCCCCGGTCGGGTGCTGCTACCGGTGACACAACGCCCTTGCGGATCTGGGTCGAAGATACCACCGCTGACATCCGCGCCTCCAAGGCGACCACATTCAACGGCACAGGTGACTGAATGGCACGCGAAATCAAAGGATGGCACGTGTTTACCGCCTTCGCGCTGGCGTTTGGCGTGATCATAACCGTCAACCTGATACTGGCCTACAACGCCGTGCGCACCTTTCCGGGGCTTGAGGTAAAAAATTCCTACGTCGCATCGCAAAGCTTTGACGCCGACCGCGACGCGCAGCAGGCTTTGGGCTGGGTGGTGACAGCCCAGGTCGCGGACGACATGCTCACACTTTCGATCCTGCAAGACGGCGTGGCGCTGTTTCCGACGGTTGAACAAGCCACCTTCGGGCGCGCCACCACCGTCGCGGCGGACCAGGAACTTGCGTTTCGCGTGGACGGCAAGGCACTTGTCGCGCCGGTGATCGCCCGCGCCGGCAACTGGAACCTGCGGCTCAAGGCACGCGCGGCGGATGGCACTTTGTTTCAGCAGCGCATCGTGGTCAGGGTCGCAAAATGACCATGGCCGCCGCCTGCCCCGCCTGCGTTGCAGCGCCCGCAGCCCAGCATATCGCCCGACACTCGGCACCGCCCGATATCGTGCTGTCCCTGCCGGGCATTCACTGCGCGGCCTGTATCGGCAAGGTCGAACGCATGCTTGCCGCCCTGCCCGGCATCGACGTTGCACGCGTCAACCTGTCGCTGAAACGGGTGGCCATTCACTGCAATGACCCCGATTTAGAAACAGCCGGCACCAAAACAGCCAACACCGAAACCCCAGACACGGAAACCATCGTAGCCGCGCTCAGGTCAATCGGCTATGACGCGTATCCACTGGACACGGCCTTGCTTGAGACACGCCAGGACGACATCGGGCGCGGATTGCTGATCCGTCTGGCCATTGCCGGTTTCGCAATGATGAACGTGATGCTGTTTTCCGTCGCGATATGGTCCGGCGCCCAAGACGCAACGCGCGATCTTTTCCACCTGATATCGGCCATGATTTCCCTCCCGGCGGTGCTGTTCTGCGGCCAGCCATTCTTTCGCAGCGCATGGCGCGCGCTTCGGGTGCGGTCGCTCAATATGGATGTCCCGATTTCGCTCGCGATCCTGCTGGCTGCGGGCATGTCATTCTATGAGGTGCTCAACGGCGGTGCGCATGCCTATTTCGATGCAGCACTCTCGCTGACGTTCTTTTTGCTGATCGGTCGATATCTGGATCACCGGACCCGCCAGTCCGCGCATTCCGCCGCCAGGGATCTGGCCGCCCTCGAAGTGCAGACCGCGCACCGCGTCGATGACCGCGGCGGGATGGCCAAAGTGGCGGTCAGCGCGCTTGCGGTCGGGGACCGGCTGATGATCCCAACCGGGGTCCGGGTGCCCGTGGACGGCACCCTGCACAGCGCAACCGCGATGTCGGACCGGTCCTTCCTTACGGGCGAATCGGCGGCATGTTCACTGCACGCGGGCGAACCCGTGCAGGCAGGCGAGGTCAATCTGGGCGCGCCGTTTGAGATGACCGCCACCGCTGTCGGCGCGGACACCACCCTGCGCCGGGTGGCGGCAATGGTCGAAATGGCCGAGAACAGCCGCAACAGCTATACCAACCTTGCCGACCGTGCGGCACGCATCTATGCCCCTGCGGTGCATCTGCTGGCACTGGGCGCCTTTGCCGTCTGGGTCTGGATCAGCGGCGATGTCCGCCTGTCGCTCAACATCGCGGTGGCTGTGCTGATCATTACCTGTCCCTGCGCGCTTGGCCTTGCCGTGCCTGCGGTCGCCACCGCAGCCATTTCGCGGCTTTACGATATGGGTTTTCTGGTCAAGTCAGGCACAGCGCTGGAACGTCTGGCAGAGATCAATATGGCGGTCTTCGACAAGACCGGCACCCTGACATTGGCCACCGGCGGCGGCACATCGCACCCTATGACAGACCGCCAGATCGCGGTTGCGCGCGCATTGGCACAGGCGTCCGATCATCCGGTATCGCGCGCCTTGCTCGAAATTCTGCCCGCGACTGCCCCCGCATTGCTCAGCGATATCCAAGAGGTGTCGGGGCGCGGCATGCAGGCCAAACTGGGCGATCTGACGGTCAGGCTGGGCAGTGCCGATTGGTTGGGCGCGCCGTTTGCGGGACCGGGACTGATGATCGGCACCGATGCGCCCCTGCCGTTGCCGCTGACCGAAGCGGCACGGCCCGGCGTCGACCGCGCGCTTGCCGATCTGCGCGCGCGCGGCATCGCGGTGCAGGTCCTCAGCGGTGACAACGCGGCGGCGGTGTCGCGGATGGCCGGGCAACTGGGCATTGACGTGCACCACGCCGATGTCAGTGCCGCCGAAAAGCACGATCATCTGATCGCGCTGCAACGCGCGGGCCACCGGGTTCTGATGGTGGGTGACGGGTTGAACGATACCGCATCGCTTGCGGCTGCTCATGCGTCCGTCGCGCCGTCCTCGGCGCTGGATGCGTCGCGGAATGCCGCCGATGTTGTTGTGCTGCGCAACAGCCTTGATGCGTTTCCCCTGCTTTTATCGATTGCAAAGGCCACAACCAGATTGTCTCGGCAGAACTTTGCCATCGCTGCCGGCTATAACGCCATCGCGGTGCCGGTGGCGCTGCTTGGCTATGCGACACCGCTGCTTGCCGCAATCGCGATGTCTGTCTCTTCGCTCACAGTGCTCGCGAATGCGATGCGCGTCAGGTATGTCAGATGAACGTCCTGCTCGTCTTGATCCCCGTTTCCATCATTCTGGGCGGCCTGGGCCTGTGCGGCTTCATCTGGACGATCCGAAGCGGCCAGTATGACGATGCGGATGGCGCCGCTGCCCGTCTGCTGCTCGACGACGACGATCTTGAGGATGATACCACCGACGAGTAGGCCGCAACCACCACCACTACCACCACCACTACCAGCACTGCGCGCGTCAAAGCGGCCTCACGCCAAACGGCCCGGCGCGCGATACAGGACAAGGCGCTCAAAGCCCGCGCCGGGCGTGCCGAGACCCCGGAAAAACACGCCCCTGCGGCAAACCCGCCCATTGCTCATCGCAAGGCACCGCACTAGAACAAGAACAGACAAGGCCAAACCGACGTCTCGGTGCGGGGAAACGAACAATTTTTATCAGGAGGCACCGCATGGCAGACGCAGCCATTCAAGGCCATGACCACCACGAAGAACGCGGTTTCTTCACGCGCTGGTTCATGTCCACCAACCACAAAGACATCGGGATTCTGTATCTGGTCGTTTCGGCCTTTGTCGGATTCATTGCGGTAGCCTTCACGGTTTACATGCGGCTTGAGCTGATGAGCCCCGGCGTTCAGTACATGTGTATGGAGGGCGCGCGCTTTATTGCAGACAGCTCTGCCACCTGTACGCCCAACGGCCACCTGTGGAACGTGCTGATCACGGGCCACGGCATCCTGATGATGTTCTTTGTTGTTATTCCCGCCTTGTTCGGCGGTTTTGGCAACTATCTGATGCCCCTGCAGATTGGCGCGCCCGATATGGCGTTCCCGCGTCTGAACAACCTGTCGTTCTGGCTATATGTTGCCGGTACGACACTGGCTGTCTGTTCGATCCTGTTGCCGGGCGGCAATGGCCAGGCCGGTTCCGGCGTGGGTTGGGTTCTGTACCCGCCGCTGTCCGTCAAAGAAGGCGGCATGTCGATGGATTTCGCGATCTTCGCGGTGCACGTCTCGGGTGCTTCGTCGATCCTGGGCGCGATCAACATGATCACCACATTCCTCAACATGCGCGCACCGGGGATGACCCTGTTCAAGGTGCCGCTGTTTTCATGGTCGATCTTCGTGACAGCATGGCTCATCTTGTTGTCGCTGCCGGTTCTGGCGGGCGCCATCACGATGCTGCTGATGGACCGCAACTTTGGCTTCGCATTCTTTGACCCTGCCGGCGGCGGTGACCCGGTGCTTTATCAGCACATCCTGTGGTTCTTCGGCCACCCCGAAGTGTACATCGTGATCCTGCCCGGATTTGGCATCATCAGCCATGTGATCGCCACCTTCAGCCGCAAGCCGATCTTCGGCTACCTGCCGATGGTCTGGGCGCTGATCGCCATTGGCGCTCTGGGCTTTGTGGTCTGGGCGCACCACATGTATACCGTCGGTATGACGCTAAACCAGCAGGCCTATTTCATGCTGGCAACCATGACCATCGCGGTCCCCACCGGCGTCAAGATCTTCAGCTGGATCGCCACGATGTGGGGCGGATCGGTCGAATTCAAAACGCCGATGCTCTGGGCATTCGGATTCTTGTTCCTCTTCACCATCGGTGGCGTGACAGGGATCGTGCTCAGCCAGGCCGCAGTGGACCGTTACTACCACGACACCTACTACGTTGTGGCACACTTCCACTACGTCATGAGCCTTGGCGCTGCGTTCGCGATCTTTGCAGGGGTCTACTTCTATCTGCCCAAGATCACCGGCCGCATGTATCCTGAATGGGCGGGCAAACTGCACTTCTGGGCGTTCTTCGTCGGCACGAACCTGACATTCTTCCCCCAGCACTTTCTGGGCCGTCAGGGCATGCCACGCCGCTATATCGACTACCCGGACGCCTTCGCCTACTGGAACTGGTGGTCGTCGCTTGGCGCCTTCCTGTCCTTCGCGTCGTTCCTGTTCTTCTTCGGGATCATCGCCTACACCCTGCTGCGCGGTGCGCGGGTCACGGCGAACAACCCCTGGAATGAATTCGCCGACACGCTGGAATGGACCCTGCCCAGCCCGCCACCCGAACATACGTTCGAGATCCTGCCAAAGCAGGAAGACTGGGACAAGATGCCCGGCCACTAAGGCTTTGCACCACAAAACCAACAAAAGGCTCCGACTGCGGTCGGGGCCTTTTTCATGCGCATCTCCCGTATCGGGTCGCCGCGGTACTGCCGTCCGCCGCGCGTTCCGCTTGTACCCCTTAAACATCGCGTCCCTCAGCACAGCCACCCATCGCCACTTCGCATTCGCTCACAACAACGCCCCACCACACATCCCCGCACTGCCGCAAACATGTCGCGCACAGCGCCATATCGCGCTACCCTGCCCCACAGCAGAACGCCCGAAAGGAAC
>JAGXHC010000269.1 GCA_024636405.1 Sulfitobacter sp.
AATTGCGCCGCGCCTGCCAAACCTGCGCGCGCAGATCGTGCACAACGATTTCAATCCACATAATCTGCTGGTTGATGGCCCCCACGCCACCCGCATCACCGGAATTATCGACTTTGGCGATATGGTGCATACGCCGATCGCCTGCGATCTGGCGGTTGCGTGCTCCTACCAGATTGCCCAAGGACCGGATCCTATCGCGCATATCGCCGAAATTATCAGAGGCTTTCAGGGCGTTCTGCCGCTTGAGGACACCGAAATTGATCTGCTTCCCGACCTGATGCGCTTGCGCCATGCGACAACCCTGGGCATTGGCGCATGGCGTGCGCGCCGCTATCCTGAAAATGCGGAATACATCCTGCGCAATGGTGCCGCATCACTGCGCGGGCTCAATGCGCTTGACCAACTCGGCACCGCCGCCACTGTTTCGGCCCTGTACGACGCCGCGCGCGCACCTTCCAAGGAGTAGCCCCATGACCATGGTCAACGCCTACGACCCCACCACAAGCCCGCAGACCGATCCAGAAGATGCTGCGCTGATTGCCCGGCGCGGGGCCGCGCTGGGACCAGCTTACCGTCTTTTCTACGAAAAGCCCCTGCATCTGGTGCGCGGCAAAGGCGTGTGGCTGTGGGACAAGGACGGCAAGGCATATCTTGATTGCTACAATAACGTCGCATCGGTCGGGCATTGCCACCCGGCGGTGGTCGCGGCCATCAGCAATCAGCTAAGCACCCTCAATACCCACACCCGTTATCTGCATGACAGCGTCGTGCGCTATGCTGAGCGGCTTCTGGGCACGATGCCGGACGCGCTGGGGCATGTCATGTTCACTTGCACCGGCTCAGAGGCCAACGATCTGGCCCTGCGCATCGCGCGCTCTTATACGCGGCGGCAGGGTGTCATTGTCACCAGCCTCGCCTACCACGGTCTGACAGAGGCGGTGGCAGAATTGTCGCCTTCGCTGGGTGAGTTTGTGGAACGTGGCGCGCGCGTCCGGACGATCGCCGCACCAAACGCGCTGACTGTGCCGCCTGAGGAACAAGGCGCGCGCCTTGCGGCGGATCTGGCGCAGGCGATTGCATCCCTGCGCCGCGATGGCATTGAACCCGCCGCCTTTATCGTGGACACGTTGTTCTCCAGCGATGGGCTTTATCCTGATCCTGCTGGATTTCTCAAACCCGCCGTTGACCTGATCAAAGCCGAAGGTGGCATATTCATTGCCGACGAAGTGCAGCCGGGATTTGCGCGCACGGGTGATCGTTTCTGGGGCTTTCAACGCCATGATGTGATCCCGGACATGGTGACAATGGGCAAACCCATGGGCAACGGATATCCGGTTTCAGGGGTTGCAATGCGGCCTGCACTGGTCGAAGAGTTCGGGACCAAAGCGCGATATTTCAATACCTTCGGCGGTAATCCCGTGGCAGCCGCCGCTGGGATGGCGGTTCTGGATGTTATCGCGGACGAGGAATTGCAGGGCAATGCCCGGCGCATCGGTACATTTCTAAAAGAAGGACTGCGCGATCTTGCGGTCCGCCACGGCGGCATTGCGGATGTGCGTGGTGCCGGGCTGTTTCTGGCGGTGGAATGTGTGACCAACCCTGACACCAACGCCCCTGACGCCGCGCAGGCGGGACACGTTGTCAATCATCTGCGCCAGAACGGCGTGCTGATCAGCGCCACGGGACCGGGGGCGAATATTCTCAAGATCAGGCCACCATTGGTCTTGCAGCAACCCGAAGCGCAACTTTTTCTGGATGCTGTCGATGCCGCGTTCGCCGACGCTATCGCGAACGTGAAATAGAGCGGCCGCACAAGCGTCTCTGCAATCTCAGAGACGTTGCTTATGGTCATCAGGCACAGGGCAACTGGGAAAAACATTCTGGCTTCGGGTAACGCCGTTAAATCAATAGCGCTCATTTTCGAAGGAAAACAGATGGCGACTTCAGTATCGACCTTGCGTGTTTTGGAACCCGCACCCCATATCCTCGCCTTCTACGATGGTCGAATCACAGGCGTCCGCCTGCATTCCCAAAAGCTCAACTGGCTGGATGACGGAGCCTATTCTCTGGGGTTCGCAAGTTATGCCATTATCGATCAAGGCGAAGCATTGGTCTACGATACCAGTATCTCTATCGAACATGCGCAAGCGATCAGACATGAGCTTGAACGCCGCGGCGTCACCTCAATTCGTGTCGTGCTCAGCCATCACCACAAAGATCACATTGCCGGAACTGAAGTTTTTGCCGATTGCGAAATCATAGCCAATGCTAAGACGGCGGGCGCACTTCATGACAGCCGCGCGGACTTTGCGGCGTCGTCACCGCCCATTGACCCGACAATCATGCCCAACACGGTTTTTGACGGCGAAATGGCGATAACCGTCGGTGATATCGACGTTGAACTACGTTCTCTGGACATCCACAGCTTTGACGGCCTCACATTGTACCTTCCCAAAACTCAACTTTTGCTGGCAGGCGACACGTTGGAGGACACGGTAACGTATGTAGCCGAACCGGACCGTCTGGACGTGCACCTGGCCGAGCTTGACCGCCTGTCGACCTGGAATATCCAAACCATTCTGCCAAATCATGGCGCACCGCATCGAATTGCGGCCGGCGGCTATGATCCATCATTCATCCGCGCCACGCGTGACTACGTCGAAAAACTACTGCACTGCCGAAATGACCCCGCTTTGGGGGAACTCCGGCTTTACGACTTTATTGCCCACAGCATCGAAAGCGGCGCGCTGACTTATTTTGAACCCTACGAGCAAGTGCATGCTGAGAATGTGAAGTCCGTTCTGCAACAAAGCTGAAACCGTTGACCCTGCTGTTGCGGATCTGCTGCAGGCTATTGTTTGGACAGAGACGCGGAGAGAAGATCAAACACCAGACGGATGCGACGACTGGTGTACAATTCGCTATGTGTAACGAGCCAAATCGGGATCGGAATGGGCTTGAAGCTGGGCAAGACGTGGACCAACTCGGGGGCTCTTTCCGACATCTCCTTTGACATCAGGCCGATGCCCAGACCTTTGCGAACCAGCTCAAGGATCACCGATCCGCTGGCGGAATAATATTTGAAGTTTTCGCGGGTCACATGGATGCCATGCTCGTGCAGGATCGGCAACAAACGTTCGGGATGTTCAAAACCGATGAAATCAAGGTGCTGCAGATCTGTCGGCGCTTTTAGTTTGCCACATTGCGCAAGGAATTCGACGGATGCATAGAGATTGCCGGAGGTTTCGTTCACCAGCTTGGCGATCAGTTCCGGCTGTTCAGGGCGGGCATGTCTTATGGCAATATCGGCCTCTCGCCGCATCAAATTTCGCAACTCGTTCGAGGCCAGGATTTCAACCTCGATCCCCGGAGCGATGGCACGAAGCTGCTTGAGGACAGGAGGTAGCGCATAGGTGGCCATAAAAGTCGTGGCGGTGATGCTGACGCGCCCCTCGATTGCGTCCGATCGACCCGAAGCCGCAAGTGAGATGCCTGTTGCGGCGTCCCGCATGGCTTGGAACTGGTCCAGCAACTCCAACGCGGCCTGCGTTGGAACCACTTTGCGACCGATGCGCTGGAACAGGACCACACCCAGGTTTTGCTCCAGTTGGGCCACCTGTCGGCTGAGTGTTGGCTGGGTCTGGCCAACAGCACGCGCTGCGGCAGAAAGCGAGCCTTCCTCAATCGTGGCAAGCACAGCCCGGACTTGGTTCCAGTCAAAGGCGATAGATCTCCACTTCATCGTTTTGCGTATATAGGACCACCGCATTTGCGCAATTTAATTGTTCTTTCCGTATGGATAGACCTGCCGGGAACACAAGGACGACCGATGACGCATTCTATTATCAAGCGTGAAGATCCACCGGGGAAGGACACAATGATACCGCTTCTATCGCGGCAGTTCGGATCGTGGCGTTTGACGTTGGACCGTCAGGCTTTGACGTCAGGTCAGATACTTTCGCGCTACGACACTGTTGCTGCAAGCTGGCACGCGATGATGCGGCGGCTGGGATATCCGCGGGCATATCGGCAAGCGCTCAGGGCGATGCTTGCGGCCTGTCCACTTCGCCCTGCCTTCCCTGCCGCCGCTGTGCTGGATTGCGGGACGGGCAGCGGCGCGCTTTCCCTGGCCTTCGCACAGGTTTGGTCGGCTCCGTTTACGCTGGTGGCGACCGATGTTTCGGTCCACATGTTGGATCAGGCGCGGCAAAGATTTGAACACGCAGCGGTTCCGGCGTTCACCCGCCAGGCCGATGTGCGGCGTTTACCTTTTGCGGACAACAGCTTTGATGTTGTCATGACGGCGCATCTTCTTGAACACCTGCAAGAACCCGCAGCGGCTTTGGCCGAGATGGCGCGCGTGACGCGGCCCGGCGGTGTGATCATACTCTGTATGACACGGCGCAGTCTGCCTGGCTTTTATGTCCATGTTTTATGGCGGACACGGCTCTACACAACAAAAGATGTGAGGGCACTGGTCGCAGCAGAGGGCTTGCAGGATATCAACCTGCCACCTCTGTCATGGCTACAACCGCTGCGGCATTTCAGCGTCGCCTGCATATGCCGCAAGCCATTCGATGCCAACGCGTAACAACCAATTCGAGAAAGGAAACGTACATGACAACTTCACCAAGGTTCTGGAACTGGATGGCACATCGATATTCACGTCAGCCCATCGCAAACGAGGAGGCGTATCGCCATAAGCTGGACGTCACCCAAACCCTGCTGCGTTCTGAAATGAATGTGTTGGAATTCGGCTGCGGCACGGGATCAACAGCGCTTATCCATTCCCCGTTCGTCGCCCACATCGACGCCATCGATTTCTCTGAAAAAATGATTAATATCGCCAAAGGAAAAGCGGCGGCGCAGGGTGTCGGCAATGTAGCATTCCGGACCGCGACCATCGAGGACTGGCAAGCCAAAGATCACAGCTATGACGTGGTTCTCGGGCTCAGTATTCTTCATCTTGTCGAGGACAAGCAAGCTGTTCTGACCAAGGTTCATCGGCTTCTGAAGCCGGGTGGCACGTTCATCAGCAGCACCGTTTGCATGGCCGAATTGAAGGGCGTATTGCGGTGGATCTTGCCAGTTGGGAACGCGCTGGGAGTTTTGCCGCTGGTTCAAACCTTCAGCCTCGAAGAGCTGATGGAAAGCATGCAGCGAGCCGGATTTTTGATCGAGAGCAACTGGCGACCTGAGGCTGAAAGCAGCGCCTTTATCGTCGCAAAAGCAGCGGCGCCCTAGAAAATCGTGCGGTCTGCGGTAAAACATCGGGGGGAATGCCCGCCTACGTCCCCACACGCGCATTCAACCTGGGTCGGATTCTGTGCCCGCACTTTTCTTAATTACACTTTCCGAAACATGACTGTCACCGGGGCTCATGGCGATAAACCTTTCCGGTGCGATCCCTGCGGCGGCAACAGCGGCCATTAAACGTGTTTTCGGCTCCTCACGCGGCTCGTCGGTCAGCTGGAATGTGCCCCAGTGGAACTCCAGCGCTTGCCGCGCCCCGACATCGGTAAAAACGCGCACCGCCTCTTCAGGCGCAATATGCTGGGCAGACATGAACCAGCCCGGCTCATAGGCTCCGATGGGGATCATCGCAATATCAGGTGCACCGTAACGGTCACGGATATTGCGGAAAATCGTGCCGTCGCCATAGCCGGTATCGCCGGCAAACCAGATCGCTGCGCGCGGGGTGTCGATCCAGAAACCGCACCAAAGCGCCATCCTGCGGTCACCCAGACCGCGAGAGGACCAGTGGTTTGCCGGCGTCAGGCTGACCGACACTTGGGAACTCAGCGAAAACCGGTCGTGCCAATCCCCGCTTTTGATCCGTGCACCATCAATACCGCGGCGCACCGTCGCATCGGTGCCAAGCGGCATCACCATCACCGGACGGTGACTATCGTGCAACCGCTGCAGCGTGCTCAGGTCAAGATGATCGTAATGATTGTGACTGAGCAGTACCGCATCGATGGGTGGCAAATGATCGAACTCAATGCCCGGTGCGGTTACTCGTTTCGGTCCATAAAACCGCAGCGGGCTTGCGCGATCTGCCCAGACCGGGTCTGTCAGCAGGTTCAGCCCCGCGACCTGGATCAGAACCGTCGCATGGCCAACCATTGTCAGTCGCGGCTGATCACTGCGTTCAGACGGAACAGTTGGCTCTATCGGGACACTCTTGGGCCAAACCGCACGGCTCGCTTTTTCGCGTCGCCATCGCAGAAGGTCGCGCAATGACCGGTCGGTAGAGGGCTGGCCGGGCGAATGAAAACGTGTGCCGTCAAAGTGACCACTGACCGGCCCGGCATAGTAGCGATTTCTGGGCATACCCTATCCTGTTCACCGTTCCGTAATCATGCAATGCATTTCTGCCGACTTCGGTTGTACCCGCCCCTGCGCGTCTCATACCGAGAGTTTCCGCATCAGCGTGAAACATGCGCAGCGCGGAACTCCTCGAACAATACGCCCTGCACCATTGAGATTGCGGGACTTCCTTAACTTTGTGCGCCCACGGGATATGTGCCGACGTACCCGGCCTCAATCTTTGCCCGGATTTCGACGCTGGCGCTCTGTGCGATGCGGATACATTCGTCGATGCCGTGACTCAGATACGGCCTGCATGTACACAGATCTGAACCGAACACGTCCGAGCCGTCGCATTCGTCGTGCATCCGGCAGGTGATGGGCGTCGCAGGTTTTCCCAAAAGGTCGGGATCCCCAAAGATGTAAACGCTGGTGCACCCGATCGGCGGCAAATATACGGACAAATCCGGACGGCTGACAAGTATCCTCTTCACGAATGGCGAATAGCGATCAAAACCTTAATGATTTTGTGACGCACGTAGTTCCAGTCCTTTAGCCTTCAGGGATATTGATGAGCGGTGAATGGATATTCAGCAATGAAATCCGTGTCGCCACGTCTTGGTCGCGTCGCACGGCATACCCAAAAAAATACCGCCTGTCTCTTGCGAGGCAGGCGGTAAATTCTGGAACCGTCCGGCCGTTGTGGCCGAACAAAGATTTAATAGACGTCGAAATCGCTCGCTGTCATCGGAGCACTCAGATCTTCGATGGTTGCGACCAATTCGCGGCCTTCGACAGTGGACCAGTCGTCATCGTAGAACAGGAAGGTATCGGTCCCATCGCTCACCGCCAAGTATGCTTCAACGGAGGCAGAAACCGATGTTGAGGCATCGACAACGTCACCGGATGAGTAAACAACCTGCTGATCATTGTCGGCATCCAACCCGGCGAGTGACATGATAGTGTCGAAGTCAGATTGCGACAAATCACTAGACCCGCGGACGGTGTTGGTCTGCGAATTTGCAAACTCAATTGCCCCGCCGTCAAGAAGCGAAATGACATCTTCGCCTTGTTCAAAGTCAGTGATGTTATCCGAACCGGTTCCCGCGTCGAAGTGGAACTCGTCCGCGCCAGCGCCGCCCGTGATCACGTCATCGCCAGACGATCCGCCCAGAATGTCGTTTCCGTCATCACCAGCCATCGTATCGTTACCCGATCCGCCGACGATCAGATCATCACCAGCACCGCCGCCGATGTTATCATCGCCCGCGTCACCGCTCAGAAAGTCACCGCCGCCAGCGCCGCGCAGAATGTCGTTGCCGTCGCCGCCATAGGCCACGTCCGCTGCAACGCCGGTCTGTGAGTTTGTCAGCCCATCGTCGCTGTCAGCCCAGCTGCCGGTGTGGATCTCATCGTTGCCAGCACCGCCGTAGATCGTGTCGGAGCCGTCAGCGCCAGCATCAAACGTCTCACCCGTGGCCGAGGAGGCGCGGCTGTCGTCATCGCCGGTGATGATGTCATCGCCCGCGCCGCCGTTGATCAGGTCGTTGCCCTCACCACCAGCATAGGTGTTGTCGTATTGTGCCGCCGTCAGACCACCAGAAGCGCCTGCGTCCGATACGCTTGTCAGGTTCGTGTCGGTCAAGCCAGCGTTGATCGTGTCGTTGCCAGTGCCACCGGTCACATAGTCCTGCCCGCGGTCACCCGCGATGACGTCGTCGCCTGTACCGCCCATGATTGTGTCATAGCCGATACCGCCGCCGATGTCGTCGTTGCCCGCGTCACCGCTCAGAAGGTCACCGCCGCCAGCGCCGCGCAGAATGTCGTTGCCGTCACCGCCGTAGGCTACGTCAGCGGCAAATCCGGTCTGTGCGTTTGCCAGACCATCGTCGCTGTCTGCCCAGCTGCCGGTGTGGATCTCATCGTTGCCCGCACCGCCATAGATGGTGTCGGCGCCGTCCGCGCGACGATCAAACGCCTCGCCCGTGGCCGTTGAGGCGCGGCTGTCATCGTCGCCGGTGATGATATCATCGCCCGCGCCGCCATTGATCAGGTCGTTGCCTTCACCGCCAGCATAAGTGTTGTCGTATTGTGCCGCCGTCAAGCTGCCTGAGGCACCAGCATCCGATACGCTTGTGAGGTTCGTGTCGGTTGCGCCTGCGTTGATCGTGTCGTCGCCAGTGCCACCGGTCACATAGTCCTGCCCACGGTCACCTGCGAGCACGTCGTTGCCTGTGCCGCCCATGATTGTGTCATAGCCGATACCGCCTGCGATGTCGTCATCGCCTGCGTCACCGCTCAGAAGGTCACCACCGCCAGCGCCGCGCAGAATGTCGTTACCATCGCCGCCGTAAGCCACGTCCGCAGCAAATCCGGTCTGTGCGTTTGCCAGA
>JAGXHC010000270.1 GCA_024636405.1 Sulfitobacter sp.
GGCAGATCCTGCACCAACACTTCTGCGTGGATGTGCATCGGCACAATGGTGTCGGCATCGCCGTGGATGATCTCCACCGGCATGGTCAGCGTGCTGTAACGCGCGGCCATTTCCACCACATGGGGACGCAGTTGGTCAACTTGCTGCGCATTGGCCCGCGCGCTGCTGCGCCGCAAGGTCAATGCAGGCCCGACATGTGCCGCATACCCGTCGGGCGGGTCATGTGGCGCGAAGATTGAACCGATGGAGCTGTTGACGACCCGCGCAGGTACAAATGCAGTGATGAGCGGCACGACGATGGCCGATCCAAGTCTGGACCCCGTGATCCGGTAAAGCCAGCCAAGCGGGCCGGGCCAGGGTTCAGAGACCGCCGAAACCAATACCAGCGCTGCGGTGTCGGTCGGTCGCAATATGCCCCAGGCCAAAGCCACGACCCCGCCAAAAGAATGACCAAGCACGATGGGATTTTGCACGCCCAGCTGATCGGCTGCTTTTTGCAACAGTTCTGCCTGCGCCAACGGCGGTTCAGCGTCGGTGTTCCAGACACCGCCATAGCCGGGCAGGCGGCCAGTCCATCCCATGCCCGGACGGTCAAAGGCAATCACGCGGTAACGGTCGGTCAACCGATCCGCCAGATCAAAGGTAAAATCCCGCAGATTGCCGCTTGCCCCGTGGATCAGCACCAGATCGGGGCCTGTGCCCATCATCTTCACATGCACCGGCACGCCGCCCACATCAATGATGTCACCCAAGGGCGGAAAGGCTGCGGCCGCCTGCGCCTCGCGTGTCGACGCGCGCCAGTGGACAAATATCACAAGTGCCAGGATTGCGCCGAGAAAGAAGATCATACTAGGCCCCGATGTCTTGCAGATCGAAGGGCGTAGTTTGATATATCTCGTTGATCCAGTTGCCATAAAGCAGATGGGCATGGCTGCGCCAGCGGTTGACGGGCTGGGCTGCCGGATTGTCCTGCGGATAGTAATTGCAGGGCACGTTGATCGCGACACCCGCTGCGACATCGCGGTCGTATTCCTGCTTTAGCGTGTCGCGGTCGTATTCAAAATGGTTGAACACATAAAGTGCGCGGTGGTCGGGATCCTCAATCAGGCAGGGGCCGACCTCGTCGCTGCCCAGCAGGGTGGACAGACCGGGGGCGGCGTTCACCTCTGGCTGTTTCATCTCTGTCCAACGTGACACCGGCACGACACATTCATCGGAAAAGCCGCGCAGATAAGGCGACGCCGGATTGAGGTTGCGATGGCGAAAGCACCCGAATGCCTTGTCCTGCAACAGATGTTTGCGCACCCCGTGAAAGTGGTGGATCATCGCCATGCCCCCCCAGCAAACGCCGAAAGTGGAATGTACATTGGTCTGGGTCCAGTCCATCAACCGTCTGAGTTCATCCCAATAGGTGACGTCCTCAAATTCAAGATGCTCGATGGGCGCGCCTGTGATGAGCAGCCCGTCAAACTTTTCCTCTCCCACTTCCTCAAAGGGGCGATAAAAGCTTTCCATGTGTTCGGCGGCGGTATTGCGCGACCGGTGATCCGACATCCGCAGCAAGCTGAGTTCAATCTGAAGCGGGGTGGCACCGATCAGCCGCGCGAACTGATTTTCGGTTTGAATCTTTTTCGGCATCAGGTTCAGCAGCGCGATACGCAGGGGCCGAATGTCCTGCCTTGATGCCAGTTCCTCGTCCAGTACCATCACACCCTCGCGCGTCAGCACGTCAAAGGCAGGCAGATTGGCGGGGATCTTGATGGGCATATCGGGCGTATTCCTGTGTGAATTAAGTTAGATAGGGCGCGCCGGTGTTGCTGCCAGGTGGCGCGGTGCCACGTCGCTGCGCGCAGTTAGCGGTCCAGAGTGTCGGCAATCAGATCGGTCAGGCCTGCCTCATCGCGCAGCCCTGCAACCTGATCTGCGGTGATTGTGATCCCCCATTTTGCCATCGCGGCATAGCGTGGCTGCCGATGCTCAAGCGCTTTTGCATAGGTCCAGCGGATGAAGGCATCAGGATCAACGTCGTCTTCCGAGCAGTTGTTTTCAATCAGATAATCTTTCCAGACGCGTGCCAGAAATTCCGGCTGATAGGCCATCGGTTTCGGCGCCTTGTCAAACCGGCGGATCAATTCACGGGTGTGGGCCGCGTCGCCTTTGATCCAGACCAACAGACATTCCTGCGACAGCGCCTGCAACAACGGGTCTTCGGGATCATCGGGGTTCACCCATTCGCAGATCGACCCGCCGGTGTCACAGATAAAATGCGGGTATCCATAAAGCGCCTGCGCACGGCGCGAAAAATGGCCGGTGTCGCGCAGGGCTGCAATTTCCGCGTCCCGAAATGCACGTTGCCGGGTGGCATAGTCCTGCATCGGCAGACCGCCCTTGGCAGCACTGCCCGGCTTGCCCAGCCATGTGGCCACGGGCGACAGGTTCTCAAACGTGATATTTGAGCCAATATAGATCGAATCGCTCAGCAGAAGATCACGCAGGAACGGGACCTTCATCGCTTCGGCCTTGGCATTATCGGCTATGATTTCACCCAGGTAGCGTGTGCCGATGCGGTAATCGATGGAATAGTGGAACCACCCGCCGGACCCGCGCAGCAAACCCGACAGGTGGGTTTTGCCCAGTCCCGACATGCCGAACACCAGAACCTTGCGATGGGTCGCGGCGCGCCAGTCGTCGGCAGAGGAATAAAGCATCGGGCAGGGTCCTGTAACTTGGGGTCTACCCTACCTAAACCAGCCCTTCATCAGACGCCAGATGCGACCATCCACCACCAAGAGCCCCAGCGCCAAAAGCGCAAATCCGACGTAGGCCGCCGGGCGCAGCGTCTCTTGCAGCACCACGGCACCCAGAACGATCGCGACCGGCGCGATCAGCAAGGTGACCAACATCAGATTTCCGCTGCCCGCCATGGCCAGCACGCGGTAATAGAGCAGATAGGCAACGCACGTCGCCGCCAGCGCGTAATAGGCGATGGCGCCAAGGGTCGCCGGGCGCAGATCAAGCGATATCGGGCCTTCGACAATCCAGGCCAGCGGCAGCATCACGGTGGTGGCGCCGGTCACCATCCCGGCGGCGGCCACCTGTGGCGGCTGGCCCGCCAGCATCTTGCGCGCCCAAACGGAGGCCAGTGCGTAAGATACCGTGCCGCCGATTACGGCCAGTTGCGCCAAGGAGCGGATGTCGAAAGCGCGCAGGTTTTCAAGCCCGATCGCCGTCGTCACACCGGCAAAGCCCAGCGTAACACCGACCGCCTTGCGCAGGGTGATGCGTTCATCCACGAAAAAGAGCGCGGCCATAAGCACGCCGAAAATCGCTGTCGCTGCATTTAGAATGGACGTCAGGCCGACTTCGATGTGCAGCTGCCCCCAGGCCATCAGAACGAAAGGGATCACATTGTTCAGCAGCCCCATAACAAGGAACGCGCCCCAGACGCGCGGGCTGCGCGGCAACGGCAGGCGCATCACAAGTACCGCCACCCAAAGTGCCAGCATGGCCCAGCCCACCCGGTGCGCCACCGCTGTCAACGGCCCGATCTCGTTCAGGGCGATCCGGACAGCCAAAAAGCTACCGCCCCAAAGCAGCGCCAACAACAGCATTTCTGTCCACGCGCGGGTTGAGATTGTCTTTTGATGCATCATGTTAGCGATCTATCGCCAGCGCACCGACAACACGACCCGAAACTTGCGCATGCCACGTAAAAAGCCCGCCGCGCAGTGCGCGGCGGGCTTGTCCACGATCCGTCAGATCAGAATGTAAACCCGACCTTCACACCAACTGCCACGGCATCGTTATTCTCAAAGGTGCCAGCAGGTACAAAGCCGGGGATCGCGGTCTGCGCATCGCCGATGTTGATATAGCGCACAGCGGTCGTGATCCTCATATTGTCACGGGTATAGACAGCCGCCAACGCCAGGCTTTTGTTCCCGTCCGTCGGCCCGAGGTTGGAGGCAAACCCGCCATTGGATTTTTCATACCCCACAGAAGCCGAAACCGACCAGGTGTCATTAAGCTTGCGACCCACACCCAGTGAATAGGTGAAAACATCATCATCATAGCTGACCAATGATCGGCCGCCGGTCAACGTGCCATAATTGGCAGGTGAGATGTCGAAGTTGGACCAGTCCACCCAACGCACGCCACCGAACAGCAATGTATTCTGGGCCACGCCGGTCTGGAATTCCAGATTGACAGATTGCGGCGTCTCGATTTCCGTGACGGAGCTGTTGTTTGCCCCCAGGGCGACGGAATTTTCGGTGGTGTCTACGTCGTGCTTGATCTTGGAGCTATAGGTCAGCGACACACGCAGGGCGATATCGGGCCGCTCATAGGCAACGCCAGCCAGATAGCCGACGCCGATGTCACGATCTCCGTCAACGCTGTAGTTACTAACGAACGGGACAGTCGAGGTTGCCTGGATGCTTTGCACCCGCAGGCCGCCGTGGACGCTGACGTTACTGGCCATTTTATAGCGCAGGATACCGCTGATTGCATGGGTTTTCAGGTCGGCCGTGGACCCTTGGGCAAAATATCCCGTTCCGTTTGGATAAGCGACATCGGCACCAAAGGGCTGGTCATAGATGATGGCATAGGACAGCTGGTCGTTGATATCCGCCTTGTAGGCTGCGCCGAACTGGAAAAAGCTTGGTGTAAGATCACCGGAATCGCGGCTGCCAAGCCCGGCAGCAGAAATGCCTGAGGTGCTGGGCGAAACTGAGCCGAGGCTGAATTCGGCGTAGCGGCCAGCCTCAAACAGGGCGGTGATGGATTGCCCGGAACGATCGATACCGCCGGCCTGAGCGGCGCAGGTAGAACCAAGCAGGGCCGCGATGGCCAGATATTTTGAAGTCATGTCACTCCTCCCCAGAAGTCGTCTGTGTCATGCGAAATGCCGCACAGGCAGGGGCGATACATCCGCCTAACCCCACTTGCGTCAATTCATGACGCTGGGGCAGGTGTCCATTGTGACCCAACGTTATTTTGTCGGCATGACTTTGCGCCGGGTTTCGGTCCAGATGTTAAGGTAGTTGCCGCCGAAAATGACCAATGCGCCAACAAATACCCAAACATCAAGAGCCTCAGCATATAGCAGCATACCGATCACCGCGATGACGGGCAGGCGAATGAAATCAATCGGCACCACAACGGTGGCCGGCGCAATTGCCAGCGCATTGGTAAGACAAAAGTGCGCCAACAGCCCACAGAACCCCACCAGCATCAAATAGGGCAGGCCGATGCCCGTCGGAAGTGCGACGTCGCCGTCATACCCCGCCATGATCAGGCCAAAGACCAACTGCATGACCGTGAGGTAAAACAGGATCTGGGTGATGCTTTGGTCTCGGGTCAGGCGTTTGGTGAACATCATTGTCAGCGCAAAAAAGATAGCCGAAGCCCCCGCCGTCGCCACGCCGATATTGAGGCTGTCAATATTGGGGCGCGCAACAATCAGGATGCCGACAAACCCCATCAGCGCGGCCAGGGCCCGCACCCGCGTCAACCGCTCCCCCAAAATCAGCGGAGACAGCACAATCACCCAAAGCGGCGATGTAAACTCCAGCGCAAAGACCTGTGCCAGAGGAATGACCGTCACCGCAAAAAACCAAAGGTTCTGACCTGTAAAATGCGCCAGATTGCGGATCAGATGCAATCCGAAGTGCGTTGTCGAAATCTCGCGCCAATGCCCTGTGGCAAAGGCAATGGCGATCACGACCAAAGTACCAAAGGCACTGCGGTACATCATGATCTCGAAGGTATCGAATTTGCCCGACAATTCCCGACCCGCGACGGCCATCGCTGAAAATGAAGCAATGGACCCGATCATCCAGATCGCCGCGCGCAGGGTGGGGCTCATCTCATGATTTCCAAATGGTTTAAATCCTCGCCGAAGGCATTAAGACCTGTGGCGCGTCATTCCCATTCGATCGTGCCCGGCGGTTTTGATGTGATGTCATAGGTCACACGGTTGATCCCCGGCACCTCATTGATGATGCGAGTGGCGGTTTCGCCCAGAAATTCATGGGTGAAGGGATAGTAATCCGCTGTCATGCCGTCGACGGATGTGACTGCGCGCAGCGCGCAAGCGAAATCATATGTGCGCCCGTCACCCATCACGCCCACGGTGCGCACCGGCAGAATGGCGACGAAGGCCTGCCAGATATCATCGTAAAGTCCATGCTTGCGGATCTGATCGATAAAAACCGCGTCTGCCTCGCGCAGGATAGCGAGCTTTTCGCGCGTGATTTCGCCGGGACAACGGATCGCAAGACCGGGACCGGGAAACGGATGGCGCCCGATAAACGAAGGCGGCAGACCCAATTCGCGCCCCAGTGCGCGAACCTCGTCCTTGAAAAGTTCACGCAGCGGCTCGACCAGTTTGAGCCCCATTTTTTCCGGCAGCCCGCCAACGTTGTGGTGGCTTTTGATCGTCACAGAGGGGCCGCCCGAAAAGCTGACGCTTTCGATCACATCCGGATACAGCGTACCCTGCGCAAGGAAGGTCGCATCGCCCACCGCCTTTGCGTGCTTCTGGAACACGTCGATAAAAAGCCGTCCGATGATCTTTCTTTTTGTTTCCGGATCACTTACGCCGTCAAGCTCACCCAGAAACAGCGTCTGTTCGTCGGCGTGGATCAGCGGCATATTATAGTGATCGCGGAACATGGTCACGACCTCTTCGGCCTCGCCCTTGCGCAGCAATCCGTGGTCCACGAATACGCAGGTCAACTGATCCCCGATCGCCTCGTGGATCAGTACCGCGGCCACAGAAGAATCGACCCCGCCAGACAGCCCGCAGATGACCTTTTGATCGCCGACCTGTTCACGGATCGCCGCAATGGCTTCTTCGCGGTATGCGCGCATGGTCCAGTCGCCTTTGAACCCCGCCAGCCGGATGAAATTTTCATAAAGCCGGGCGCCGTTCGGCGTGTGGTGCACCTCGGGGTGAAACTGCACCGCATAAAAATGACGCGCGGCGTCACCGGTGATTGCAAAGGGCGCATTCGGCGAGGTGCCGTATACCTCGAACCCCGGTGCGATTTTACTGACATGGTCACCGTGGCTCATCCAGACCTGTTCACGGTCCGTGGTAAACCAGCCTTCCAGCAAATCCAGCGGCCTGCCGGTTGGGGCAACAAAGGCGCGCCCGAATTCGGCTGTGCCCTGTCCCCGCTCCACGTGCCCGCCAAGGCACTGCATCATGACCTGCTGGCCATAGCAGATCCCAAGGATCGGCACGCCCAGATCAAAGACAGACTGCGGCGGCATCGGCGCGCCTTCGGCAAAAACCGACGCGGGCCCGCCGGAAAAGATCACCGCCTTGGGATCAAAATCGCGCAGGAATGCGTCGTCGACCGTATTGTAGGGATGAATTTCGCAAAACACGTTCAACTCGCGCAGGCGGCGCGCGATAAGTTGCGTTACCTGGCTGCCGAAATCGATGATCAGCAGGCGGTCATGGTCGGCGGGGGAAATAATGTCTGTCATGGCGCCTGATTAGGCAAGCCCGCGCGGCGTGGCAAGGGCTGGATTGGCGATGCGCCGGTCGCATTACACGTCACGCAGGGTCGGCCGATGTCGCTTTTTTCCCTGCGTGGCCGTTATCCGCGCGAGGGGCTGGTGCCGAATGCGGTAGGCACGGGACAACAGATATACCGGTCAAGGGGACGAACATGGCGGAATCAGCACGACGGACACGCGGTGGCGGTGGCGCTGCGCGGCGCGCCGAGCGGAGTGCGGTGTCATTCGAGACAGCCCGCTTTATCGAGCGCAACATCCCCAATTTCGAGGTGCTGAACGAAGAGGCGCTTCAGATCATCGAGACCAATGCCGATATTATCCTGGAAGAGATCGGTGTTAATTTTCCGGACAACCCGGCGGCGCTCGCGCTTTGGCGCGAGGCGGGTGCGGATGTGGACGGTGACCGCGTGCGCATCCCCAAGGGGTTGGCGCGCGAACTGTGCAAAACCGCCCCTTCTGAGTATACCCAGCATGCGCGCAACCCGGAGCGCAACGTTGTTGTAGGGGGCCGCAATCTGGTGCTGGCCCCGGTGTACGGCCCACCCTTTGTGCGCGATGCCGCGGGTGGGCGCCGCTATGCCACCATGTCGGATTTCAACAAATTCGTAAAACTGGCCTATATGTCGAAGTGGCTGCACCATTCCGGCGGCACGGTTTGCGAACCGACGGACATTCCCGTCAACAAGCGGCATCTTGACATGCTGCACGCGCATATGACGCTGAGCGATAAGCCCTTTATGGGGTCAGTGACCGAACCGTCGCGCGCGCAGGACAGTGTGGACATGTGCGGCGTTCTGTTTGGCGATCAGTTCGTGCAGGACAACACGGTGATGACCTCGCTGATCAACATCAACTCACCCATGACCTTTGACGACGTGATGATGGGGGCACTTGAGATTTACGCGCGCAACAACCAGGCCTGCATCATTTCGCCCTTTATTGTGGGCGGGGCCATGGCGCCGGTCAGTGTCATGGGAACGCTGACACAGGTTCTGGCCGAGGTTCTGGCCGGTATCGCCTACAGCCAGTTGGTACGCAAAGGTGCGCCGGTCATCTTCGGGGCTTTTGTGACGTCGATCGACATGAACTCGGGCGCCCCGACCTTTGGCACGCCGGAGGCTGCGCATATTACCTATGGTGCGGGGCAATTGGCGCGGCGGATGAACCTGCCGTTCCGTTCGGCCGGATCATTCTGTGGCTCCAAACTGCCGGATGCACAGGCCGCCTATGAGACGTCCAACAGCCTCAACATGGGGCTGCTGTCAGGCGTCAACTTCATGCTGCATGCCTGTGGCTGGCTTGAAGGGGGGCTGGTCAGCAGTTTCGAGAAATTCGTGATGGATGCCGATCAGCTGGGCACTTTGCACCATTTGGCGAGAGGTGTTGAAATCGACGAGAACGCCCAGGCTATGGACGCGATCCGCGAAGTCGGGCCGGGCGGTCATTATCTGGGCTGTGCCCATACCCAAGCCAACTTCAAGGCCGCATTTTGGAAGTCTGACCTGCTGGATTACAAGCCATTTGAAACCTGGCAGGACGAAGGTGCGCGCGACACGCAGACGCTTGCGTCGGTGCGGGTCGAAAAGATGTTGGGTGATTACCAACAGCCGCCGATGGACCCCGCGATCCGCGAAGCGCTTGATGCCTTCGTGAGCCAAAGAAAAGCCGCAGAGCCCGACAGCTTTATGTAAGCTCCCGCTGCCGGGCGGCGCGCAGGATGCGCGCCTCGCCCACCATCGCGATCAGGACATCAACGTGGCGGATCAGGCTATAGCCTGCATCCGCCGCACGTCTGCTGATGTCCAGTTCCGCCTCTATCTCCATCAGCCGCAACAAGGCCAGCGTATGGCGCGGCACATTGCCGAACCCCAGCAGGCGCGGCAAATGCGTGTTTCGGCGATAATCTTCGGCACCGATCCGGGCCGCGCGCATCAACAGTCGTGGACGGTGCAGCGCCTGGAGCATGGTCATTACATCTTGCATGGCAGTTTCCTTTAACCGTGAGGGCAAGAGGCGAGTCACCCCTTGGAAGCACCGACCTTGCCACAACTTGGGCGGGTGTTGCGCGGGCGGGCAAATAGCCGGACGCCGCTTTCACGACTGTTTATCTTTTGGAAACAATGATCACCAAACAAGAAGATTTTAACGAACGGGTAACCAGTGCATCTTTAGGTTGTGTGGATAAATATGTGGATAACCATCAACGGCGCTTCGGTGTTCGCTCTGGCGACGAAAGGACTTCATTGAATATGCAGACGGAATTGCAATCAAATTCGCTGCCTGCGTGGGTGCCTGAGGGCGCAATGCACTATATCGCGCACACTGAACAAGGGCGCCCGATCCGCGCACTTGCACGCGATGCGGGATGTCACGCCTCGACGATCCTGCGCCAGATCCGACGCATTGAAACACGCCGGGACGACCCACTTGTGGATGCCGCGTTGCGCTCACTTGGGGCGGTCCACTTGCAGCTCCCGGATGCGATCCCGCCAACAGCCCGCACGGAGCGACATATCATGACCGACCCGTCCACCGACACTTTGCCTGATGATGCCAAACTGACCCGCGAAGCCCTGCGCATTCTGCGCAGATTGTGCGAAACCGGTGCGGTGCTTGCGGTTGCTACAGGGATGGAAAAGGCCGTGGTTGTGCGCGACACGGCCAGTGGCGGTAACACCCGCACCGCAGTTGTGGATGCGGCTGTGGCACAGGCGATGGCGCTGAAGGATTGGATTTCGGCGGCAAACACCGGCCGGATTGTGCGCTATCACATCACCGCAGCGGGGCGGGCCGCACTGGCGCGCCTGCTGGCGCGGGTCGAAAACGCGCAGGCTGCCGCGACGGGCTTTGCTGATGCACAAACGCCCTTTCGGGGTGCCGTGGGAGATGGCGAAATTGACGACGAGAGCGGTGCGCGGCGGCGCATCAGATATAATCTGGCCGAAAGTCCGTTGTCCGGGCTCGCGCGGCGACGTGACCGGAGCGGTAAGGTATTTCTCAGCGATGATCTGGTCCATGCCGGAGAACGGCTGCGCGAAGATTTCGAATTGGCGCAAATGGGGCCACGTGTGTCACAGAACTGGGAAAAATTCCTTACCGGGGGCGGGCGTGTCGGGTATTGCCCCGACACAAATGTGGACCACGCGCCAGCAGATGCGCGCGCGCGCGTGGTGGCGGCACTGGCGGATCTGGGTCCGGGGCTGTCGGATGTGGTGTTGCGATGCTGTTGCTATCTCGAAGGTCTGGAAATCGCGGAAAAGCGGCTGGGCTGGTCCGCCCGATCCGGCAAGATCGTGCTGCGCATCGCGCTGATGCGGCTTCAGCGGCATTATCAGGAAACCATTGGGCCGGGCGGGCCGATGATCGGCTAGATCACGCCTTCCGAGACCCTGCATAATGGCGCGGCCGCCCCTCCCGGCCGCGCCATTTTTTCACGATTCCGTTTGCGCAATTAGGTTCCGCGCTGCATGGCAGCGTTGCGCAAGGCGGGTCTTTTGTCTGCGCATGAATATGGTAAGGTGGCTCGAACCAACCTGAGGCCCTTCATGCGCGATCTGAAAATCCCCGAGCAGCGCCACCCCGAAAAAGCCCGCCGCCCGGACAATCCGCAGCCGAAAAAGCCGTCATGGATCAGGGTGAAGGCGCCCGGAGGCAAAGGCTATGCCGACACTGCCAAAATCATGCGCGACAACAAGCTGGTGACTGTCTGCGAAGAGGCAGGATGCCCCAATGTGGGTGAATGTTGGAGCCAGGGCCACGCCACAATGATGATAATGGGCGAGGTCTGTACCCGCGCCTGTACCTTTTGCAACATCGCCACCGGCAAGCCGCCAGAAGCGCTTGATGTGTTCGAGCCGGGGCGCGTGGCGGATGCGGTGGCCAAACTGGGGTTGAAACATGTGGTCATCACCTCTGTGGACCGCGACGATATCGAAGACGGCGGGGCGGAGCATTTTTCGCAGACGATCCGCGCCATACGGCACCGCAGCCCCGACACAACGATCGAGATCCTGACGCCCGATTTCATTCGCTGCGACCCTGCCGTGCTGGAAAAAGTTGTCGAGGCGCGGCCGGATGTCTTTAATCACAATCTGGAAACTGTGCCCGGTCTTTATCCAGAGGTGCGGCCCGGCGCACGGTATTTCCATTCGCTGCGGCTTTTGCAGCGGGTCAAAGAGCTTGATCCTTCGATGTTCACAAAATCCGGCATCATGGTCGGTCTGGGTGAAGAGCGGCAGGCCGTGATGCAGGTGATGGAGGATATGCGCGCCGCAGATATTGATTTTCTGACCATCGGGCAATACCTGCAGCCGACGCCAAAGCATCACCGCGTCGACCGCTTTGTTCATCCTGATGAATTTGCGGCTTATGAAAAGTCGGCCTATGGCAAGGGGTTCTTGATGGTTTCGGCCACGCCGCTGACGCGGTCAAGCTATCACGCGGGCGATGACTTTGCGCGACTGCGCGCGGCGCGCAATCGCAAACTTGGCATTGCCTAGCGCAGATTGTTAATAGTTTACGCAGTATCGTTTTGATTCTGTGCGAGAGGTTTGCTGGGGCGCTGCCCCAGACCCCGGGATATTTGTAGCCAGAAGAAATAGGGCGCGGCGCGAGGGCGGTCAGCGGAGATTCAGTCCGCCAACTCAGTCCGTCAGAGGCGGCACAGCTTTGAGGTAGGCGGCAATCGCTGCGCGGTCTGATTCGGGTAATTGCGCCAGATTGCTCACAACTTCGGCCATCTCACCGCCTGCGGTGTCATAATCAGGCGTGAAGCCGGAGGTGAAATACTCTACCAGATCGGCTGTGGACCAATCCAGTTTGCCGACTGTGATATTGGGTATCGTGCCTTTGCCTGAGGGATTTGGCGCGCCGCCCAACCATGCGCCCCGGTTCAGTGCCCCCAAGGCATTGCGTTTTGTGTGACATTCCCCGCAATGGCCAAGCCCTTCGGCCAGATAGCGGCCCCGTGCAATTTCCGGGTCGAGATCGCCGCCAAGAACGTAGTCTTCGGACATGAACAAGGCCTTCCATAGCCCGAGACCGCGACGAATGTTGAATGGAAAACCGACGTCGTGATGCGTGGTGGGCATGTCAGAGGCGGGCAGGGTGCGCATATAGGCAAACAGGTCCGCGACATCCGCCGGTAAAAGATGGACATAGGCGGTATAAGGAAACGCGGGATAATAGTGCTGTCCATCTGGCGACACCCCTTTTGTCAGCGCGCGCGCGAACTGCGGCAAGGTCCAGTTTCCGATGCCATGATCAGGATCTGGCGAGATATTGGGCGCATAGAAGGTGCCGAAATCGCTTGCGAAAGCCAGACCGCCCGACAACACCAGTTTTGCCTCGGCCTCCGCTTCTGGTGCGGCGTGACAGGACACGCAACCACCCGCCGCAAAGATCAGCTTGCCCGCGTCCGCATCAGGCACATGGCCCGATGCGTAATCGTTGGAAATGGTCGCAGGCCAAGTCAACACCCAGAAAAGGCCCGCGCCCAAAACCGCGCAGGCCAATAGAATTAATCCGATCAGGCGCACGTCGGGATCAGTTTTCGGGCCCGCGGTATGTCTCATGGCAGGCCTTGCAGGCGCCGCCGATGGCCCCCATGCCGGCTTTGAGCGAGTCCACGTCCGTACCCGCCGCGTCAATCATCGCGGCGCTCGCCTTTTCAAGAGCCGCGAATTTTTCGGCAAACCCCGCAGCATCGGTCCAGATTTCGGCTTTTGCGCGCGTGTCTTTCGCCGTGCCCTGTTCAGTGCCCTCAATCCACATGGTGCTGGTGTTCAACATCGCAGCGGCGTGCAGATTGGACGCTGCGGCCTTGGCTTCTTCGGCGTTGTATTCCGTTTCGCCCTTGGCCATCGCACCAAGAATTCCGGTGTGATATCCGATCAATTGCATCTGCGCTTGCCGAGCGTTTACTGCCCCTTCATGGGCCTTGTCGATATGCGACGCTGCCATAACGGCGGTTGCAAGTCCCGTAATGGCCAAAACAGCCACTGGCAGTTTTCCGAAAAATTTGAACATGTTGTTCTCCCTGTTGACGTGCGAATGCTAACACGGGACTGTGATGTTGCAAAAAACATTGATGTGATCAGGGCGGATAGGCGCCGTCAGAAGCCGCGCGGAATACGTTCTGCCGTGGCCCAGTCGGGCCAGTAGCCCAGCCATTCGATGCCCCAGATCAGCGCGGCAACCGCAATTACGCCGAAAACCAGCTTGACGCGCGCGGCCGACGGCGGATTGCGCGCCCATTTCGACATCCGCATCAGCCACATCGGATTCATCATGGCGCGTCACCTTCGGTAAACCGTACCGTGCCGATGTAGGGCAGGTTGCGGTTGCGTTGCGCAAAGTCGATGCCGTAGCCCACGACAAATTCATCCGGGATCTCGAAACCGGTCCAGTCGGCCTTCAGATCAACCTCCCGGCGGCTTGGCTTGTCCAGCAAGGCGATGGATTTCAACCGCGCAGGCCCGCGCGAGCGCAACAGGTTCGTGACATGCAAAAGAGTGTGGCCCGTGTCCACGATATCTTCAACCACCAGCACGTCGCGCCCTTCTATGGCGCCGCGCAAGTCCTTGAGAATACGCACTTCCCGGCTGCTTTCCGTGCCATCGCCATAGCTTGACGCCTCCAGAAAATCGACCTCGATCGGAAGATCCAGTTCGCGGACAAGATCGGCGATAAACACGAAAGAGCCGCGCAGCAGCCCGACGACTACCAGCTTGTCAGTGCCCACGAATTCATCGTGGATCGCGCGGCACAGCGCCTCGACTCTTGCGGCGATGGCCTTGGCCGATATCAACTCGTCGATCACATAAGCGCGGTGCGACATGGCATTGCCCTTGAAAGCATGTGGTGAAACAGTGAGACAAACGGCTAACGCCCCAAATGACGGAAATCAATGCCCACCCATTCAGAAACCCGCCAACTGCCCTATAGCGCGCAACAGATGTATGATCTGGTTGCTGACGTCGGGCGCTATCCGGAATTCCTGCCGTGGACCGCCGCCGCGCGCATCAAGAGCGATGCGGACAAGGGCGATCACCGCGTGATGGAGGCGGATCTGGTGATCAGCTTCAAAGTGTTTCGCGAGAGGTTCACCAGTCGGGTCGAATTGTGGCCCGGCGCACGGCGGATCAACACCGAATACCTTGACGGTCCGTTCAAACATATGAAATCTAATTGGACTTTTGAGGAGGCAGAGCGCGGATGCACCGTGCATTTCTTCGTTGATTTCGAATTTCGCAATGCCATTCTGCAAAAGATCATCGGGGTGGTCTTCAACGAAGCTATGACGCGGGTCGTGCGTGCCTTTGAAAAGCGCGCGGCGGATCTTTATGGGCCTGCCGGATAAGGCCGGATCGGCAAGGAAACACATGTCCACTATTACCGACGATCTGATCGCCTTTGCCACCTGCGGCGTGCCACAGCCCGCTTCGGCGATGATGCGCCTATCATTGTTTGACTGGGCGGCTTGCGGAATATCGGGCGCGCGGGAAGCGGATTTTAACAGCTTTGTCGCCGCCCAGCACAACGTCGGCGGCGCGGCTGAGGCCAGCGTTTTTGGCGCAGGCCGAATGCCTGCCCCAGTGGCAGCATTGGTCAACGGCACATTGTCGCACGCATTGGATTATGACGACACGCATTTTGTGCACATCGGCCATCCGTCCGTTGCTGTGGTGCCTGCTGTTCTGGCGCTGGCAGAAAGGACCGATGCCGATTTCACGGCACTGCTGGACGCGGCGACCATCGGGGTAGAAGCGTCAATTCATGTGGGCGCCTGGCTGGGCCGTGGCCATTACCAGATCGGATTTCACCAGACGGCGACGGCGGGTGCCTTTGGTGCCACCTTCGGCGCCGCGCGATTGCTGGGGTTGGACAGTGGCACCACCCGTGCGGCCCTTGGGCTCTGCGCCAGCATGGCATCCGGCCTCAAGGCGCAGTTTGGCACTATGGCAAAACCGCTCAACGCGGGACTTGCGGCGCGCAGCGGCGTCGAGGCGGCGCTTTGGGCGCAGGCGGGGATGACGGCCGCCGACGATGGCTTGGCCGGGCCGCTGGGATTTGGCGCGACGCATCACGGCATTTCGGACACTGTGCTTTTGGCGACACTCGGACAGGGGTCGTGGCAGATTACCACGATCAGTCACAAATTCCATGCCTGCTGTCACGGGCTCCATGCGATGCTGGAAGCGTTGCAAGCGATGAACATTGATGCCGCTGACGTCAGATTTGTCGATGTGCGGACTCATCCGCGCTGGATGACCGTTTGCAATATTGCGCAGCCACATACCGGACTGGCGGCAAAGTTCAGTTATGCGCAGACCGCCGCGATGACGCTTCTGGGTCACGACACCGCCGCCATCGCCAGCTTTAACGCCGCCGTGACGCGCGATCCGGCAGTGGTGACATTGCGCGCGCGGGTTCGGGTGGCTGAGGATGCGCGCCTGTCCGAGACGCAAAGCGAGGTCGCAATTACCCACGCCGACAACACAGTGTCGCGCCTGCGCTATGACCTTCTGGATCCGATGCCCTTTACCACGCGCGCCTCAAAGTTGCAGGCCAAGGGCAGCGCGCTTTTGGGTGAAGACCGCGCCGAAACCCTTTGGCAGGCCATCATGAATGACGATCTGGCCGCACTTCTGGATCAGATCGTCACCCGGTAGGTTCGGCAGGCAGATTGCGAACCGCATCAAGCAACAAGTGCAGCGCATGATCACGTGCGGCCCGTCGCACCTGCGCACGACCCAACGCGCCAAATTCTGTGGTTTCCGTATGCCCACCGACACGGGTCGCGATGCCAAAACACACGCGGCCTTCGGGCTTATGCTCTGACCCGCCGGGGCCTGCAATTCCGGTGATCGCGACAGCAACCCCAGCGTTGGAGCGCGACAAGGCACCTTGGGCCATTTCGGCAGCCACCTGTTCCGATACGGCACCGTATGCGGTCAAAGTCTTTTCACGCACGCCCAGCATTTCGGTCTTGGCCGCATTGGTATAGGTCACGAAACCACGGTCGAACATCGCTGACGCGCCCGGTACTTCGGTTAACGCGGCAGCCAGCATTCCGCCCGTACAGCTTTCGGCGCAACTGATCATCACAGATTTTTGGGACGTTAAATCAATCAGGTCCGACACGATCTTCATGTGAGCAGGCCATGATACAGCCCCGCGAGGACGATCACGCCAAGAGCCGCGAATATCCCGGCGATGACATCATCAAGCATGACGCCCAGCGGATCACCACGACGATCGGCCCAGCCGATAATCCATGGTTTAGTGATATCGAACAGCCGAAACAACACAAAGGCCGCGATCCAGCCAGGCCACATGGCAAGGATATCGATCCCGCGCGCCCAGGCCGCATAGCTGAGCGGCAAGAGGGCGATCCATTGACCGACAACTTCGTCGATGACGATCTCTGACGGGTCGTGATTGTCGCTGCCTGCGGTCATTTTCGACGTGGCCCACCATCCCTTGAAGAACGCAACCACAATTGCCAGCAGCAACAGCGGAAACCCTCCGATCACATGCAGCAGCCACGCCCAGGGCAACGCCACCAGCGATCCCCAGGTGCCGGGCGCAGGGCGGATGTATCCGACACCAAGAACGGTCGCGATCATATTGGAAAGTTTCATTTTTTCACCAAAGTTGCTGTGGCCATACAAGCGATCCCTTCGCCGCGCCCGGTAAATCCCAGCCGCTCTGATGTGGTTGCCTTGACCGAAACCCGATCAGGGTCGATGCCCAGTATCTCGGCCACGGCGGCGCGCATTTGTGCGGCATGGGGCCCAACCTTGGGTGTTTCGCAAATCAGCGTGCAATCTACATGGGTCAGCGTAAACCCCATGTCACGCGCAAGCCCGGCGGCATGACGCAGAAATACGTGGCTTCGCTCGCCTTTCCACTGGGGATCTGAGGGCGGAAAATGCTGGCCGATGTCACCGCGCGCCAATCCGCCAAAGATCGCGTCGGTGATGGTATGCAGCCCCACATCCGCGTCGGAATGGCCAACCAGCCCCTGATCATGCGCGATTTTCACACCGCAAAGCATCACATGATCGCCGGGGCCGAAGGCATGCACGTCAAAACCGTTGCCTGTGCGAATGTCCATTTCGTGTTCCAATATGCGCGCAGCGCGGGCGAAATCCGCCGCCGTTGTAATCTTGAGGTTGTCGGCGCTGCCCGGCGTCAAAACCACTGTTAACCCGTGCGCGCGCGCCACTTCGACATCATCGGCCGCCGCGCCATCAAAGCTGGCATATGCCGCGCGGAGGGCCGACAGGTCAAATCCTTGCGGGGTCTGCGCCGCGAAAAGCCCGGCGCGGTCACGGGTTCCGGTCACATATCCCGCTTCCGTTACCCAAAGCGCATCGGTCACGCAGACACCGGGCGCGGCTGCCTGCGCGTCGTGCAAGGCGGCAATCACGTCCTCGATCACTTGCGCAGACACACAAGGCCGTGCGGCATCATGGATCAGAACGTGCCGGGCGTCGCCAGCTGCAGCCAGCCCCTTGCGCACAGACCCCGACCGGCTGTTGTCACCTGTGACGACATGCACGCCCTCAGCCGCTAATCCCTTTGCGCGATCCATGTCATCGGGATGCACCACCAACACAATCCGCGTCACGGCGTTGATCTTCTGAAACGCGGCGACGGCGTGATCGACCACACGCCGCTCCGCCAGCATTTGCCATTGTTTCGGCATCGGACCACCTGCACGGGTGCCGCGTCCGGCGGCCACGATCAGGGCAGTGATGGTCATGCGGGGCACCGGTTTGTCATATCCAACTTCTAGGCAAGGACCCGGCGGCGCGCAATCACCCCGCACACTTGCCGCTTTTTTGGGCAGTTGACCGCGAGATGCGGCTTAGACGCCGTTCATTCATTGAGCCCGGTATCGGTAGTCGCTAAACAAGGGCCACCTGCACAAGGATTAAGCATGTGACCCGCATGGCTCTGCCACTCGATCTGGACCCCCCGGTGATTCTTGCTCCGATGGCCGGAATCACCGATCTGCCGACGCGCGCGCTGGTCGCAAGCTTTGGTGCGGGGCTGGTTGTGTCCGAAATGGTGGCAAGCCACGAATTGCTGTGCCGGCGTCCCGGCACCCGCGAAAAGGCGGAATTGGGGCTGGGTATCGCGGGCACGTCCGTACAGATCGCGGGCCGCGAAGCCGCGCCAATGGCCGAAGTCGCGCGCATGATCGCCGCACAGGGCGCGCGGATCATCGACATCAATATGGGCTGTCCGGCCAAGAAGGTAACGCAAGGCTACTCCGGTTCGGCGCTGATGAAGACGCCCGACCACGCATTGCGCCTGATCGAGGCGGTGGTGGGCGCGGTCGACGTGCCGGTAACGCTCAAGACCCGACTGGGCTGGGACGACGATTGTCTGAATGCGGCGGACCTTTGCCGCCGCGCGCAAGCGGCTGGCGTGCGTATGGTGACGATTCACGGGCGGACCCGGTGTCAGTTCTACAAGGGGCAGGCCGACTGGCGCGCGATTCGTGCCGTCAAACAGGCCGTGGCCATTCCCGTGATTGCCAACGGTGACATCATCGACACCGCCACCGCGCAAAATGCGCTGGCTTTATCGGACGGTGACGGCGTCATGATCGGGCGCGGCGCGCGCGGCAAGCCCTGGTTGCTGGCGCAGATTGCCCATGACCTGTTTGGCACACCGCAACCCCGGATCCCGATCGGTGCCGCTTTTGCTGATATGGTGGGCGCACATTACGACGCCTTGCTGGCGTTCTATGGTGTCAAACTGGGTGGCAAGAACGCGCGCAAGCATCTGGGATGGTATATGGACACTTGCGGCACGCCTGATGCGTTGCGGCGCGCGGTCCTGACGGCATCGTGTCCCGGTACGACGCAGGCGCTGATCCGCGATGCGATGTATCTCAGCACCCCCGCGCTGGCCGCCGCATGATGTCAGATCGCAATATCTGGGCTTCGTTGCCGGTGCCCGCTTTCTTGATCGCGCCTGATGACAGCATCTGTGACGTCAACCCAGCCGCCGAAGGGTTTCTGAATGCGTCGGCAAAAGCGGTCAAAGGTATGCCGGTCTGGGACATGATCGCGGTCGATGACCCGCTGGAAGCCGCGTTTGAGCGTGCGCGTGACAATGGCACGCCGCTTTTTGTCAACGACGTGGACGTGGGCAGCGGCCAGCGGGCGCCGTTGCAGTGCGGCTTGCAAATCGCGCCGTTGGTGGGGGCGCAGGGGCATATGATCCTGATGATAAGCCCACGCGAGTTGGCCGGGCGCATGACCCAGAACCAATCCGTGAAGTCCGCCGCCAAATCCGCCATCGGCATGGCCGAAATGCTGGCCCATGAGATCAAGAATCCGCTGGCCGGGATCACGGGTGCCGCACAGCTTCTGAGCATGAACCTGAGCGCGGAGGATCTGGAACTGACCGATCTTATCGTGGCCGAAAGTCGGCGCATCGTGAAACTGCTGGAGCAGGTTGAGCAGTTTGGCAATCTCATGCCCCCCGTTGCCCAACCCGTGAACCTGCATGATGTGCTGGACCGCGCGCGGCGGTCCGCCTTGCTGGGATTTGGCGCGCAAATGCGGATAATCGAGGATTACGATCCGTCGCTGCCTTTGGCGCTGGGGGACAAGGATCAATTGCTGCAAGTGGTTCTGAACCTGCTGCGTAATGCCGCCGAAGCGGCGGGCGATGGGGGGGGCACGATCCGGCTGCACAGCTATTTCGAACACTCTTTCCGGCTGCGGCGTGCCGATGGCACCGGCCAATCGCTGCCGCTTCAGATCGAAGTGATTGATGACGGTCCCGGTCTGCCTGAGCATATCAAGGGCGATGTATTTGATCCTTTCGTATCGGGCCGCGACAATGGCACCGGCCTTGGCCTCGCGCTTGTCAGCAAGATCATCTCGGAACATGGCGGTTGGATCACGGTCAGCTCGGTGCCGGGCCACACTGTGTTCCGCATTTCGCTGCCGCGCGCCAAAACAGAGCTACAGGAGACCTGAGCATGGACGGTACGATACTGGTTGCCGACGATGACCGCACAATCCGCACGGTGCTGACGCAGGCGTTGACGCGGGCCGGCTGCAAGGTCCATGCCACATCCAGCCTGACAACGCTGATGCGCTGGGTCGCGGAAGGCAAGGGCGACGTGGTGATCACCGATGTGGCCATGCCCGACGGCAATGGGTTGGAGATGCTGCCAAAGATCGCCATTGACCGCCCCGGACTGCCGGTGATCGTCATTTCGGCGCAGAACACCATCATGACAGCGATCAAGGCGGCCGAGGCGGAAGCCTTTGATTACCTGCCCAAACCCTTTGATCTGCCGGACCTTATGAAACGCACGGCGCGGGCGCTGGAACGGCGCGGCGCGCCCCGCCGGATCGACATCACCCCTACCGACGGGGCAGAGCGTGACGACTTGCCGCTGGTGGGGCGCACGCCGGTGATGCAGGCGCTCTACCGGGTGGTGGCACGGGTGATCAACGCCGATCTGCCAGTGCTGATCTGGGGTGAAAGCGGCACCGGAAAATCATTGATAGGCCGGGCGATCCACGATTTTTCAGACCGGCGCGGCCTGCCATTCGTCACGGCAAGCGCTGCGGATATGACAGACATCGAAGGGCCTGCACGGGTGTTGGCGCGGGTGCGGGGCGGAACATTGCTGATCGACGAGATCGGCGACATCCCAACCGATCTTCAGGCCCGTATCGTTCGGATGATGGACGCGCCGGGCGAATACAGCCCGCGGTTTCTGGCCACCAGCCAGTCGGATCTGGCCGCAGCGATGGAAAAGGGCAGCCTGCGCCGCGACCTGTATTTCCGTCTGTCAGGGGCGACGCTGCATGTGCCTGCGCTGCGCGATCGCGTGGACGACATCTGCCTGCTTGCCACGCATTTTCTAAGCCGCGCAGAGGCCGGAAGCACCGCACAGCGGACAATGTCGGACGCGGCGGCCAAGGTATTTTCCACCTATCCCTGGCCCGGAAACGTGCGCCAGCTTGAACACGCCATTCGCCAGCTTGCCCTGACCAGCCGCGCGCCACAGATCACCCAAAGCGAGGCGGAACAGGTTTTGGGCGCACAGCCAACCCCGGAACCGCTGAGCGCGCAGGTCAATACCGAACGGCTGGGTGCATCGGTGGAGCGGCATCTGCGCCGCTATTTCGATCAGCATGGCACGATGCTGCCGCCACCGGGTCTTTATGCCCGCATCCTGCGCGAGGTCGAAGCGCCGATGATCGAAATTGCACTGGCCGCCACAGCCGGGAATCAGGCAAAATGTGCCGATCTGCTGGGCATCAACCGAAATACTTTGCGTAAGAAGATCACTGACCTCGAAATTGAGGTGACACGGGGTCGCAAAATGATGTAAAAGCGCCACATAAGCGTGGCCATCGGGTATCTAGCCTGATCAGGACCACAAAATATGGCGGTAGGTGCCAATGCGCACCACATCATCGATGGGGGTACGGGTGGCAACCCGGTCACGCAGTTTTACGCTGGAAAGATTGGGACGTCTGCGGCGTCTTAAGCGGGTCCGCACCCTCACGACCTTTGGTCTGGTGGTGCTGGGTCCCGTTCTTGCGGCCGCGACGTACCTTGCGCTGGGTCCATTGGGGCAGGGCGCCAATACGCTTGGGCTGCGGCTGATTCTGTTGACCGATCTGGTCTATGTTCTGCTGGTGGCCGCCCTTGTACTTATTCAGGTGGCGCGGCTGATTGCGGCGCGACGTGCCAAATCCGCCGGATCGCGGTTGCACCTGCGCCTGACGGGCGTGTTTGCGCTGATGGCGCTGATCCCCACTGTCACGGTCGCGGTTTTTGCCGGGCTGACCATCAACGTGGGCCTGGAAGGATGGTTTTCGGACCGGGTGCGCGGTGTTGTCGGCACGTCTTTGGCGGCGGCGCAGGCCTATGAGAGCGAACAGCGTGAGGATCTCAGGGCGGATGCGCTGGCTTTGGCGCGTAGCACCAACGCGGAACGCCGCGCGGGCATCAACCTGAGCGACAGTGAGTTGCTGGGCAATGGCCAGCGCCAGATCCAGCGCGGTCTGCGCGAGGCCTATCTGATCGACGGCACCGCACAGATCCGCGCGCGCGGCAACCGATCCTACCTGTTCGATTACGAACCCCCTAGCCCTGAGCAGTTGCGCGCCGCCGCCGGGACCGACGTGCTGGTGATCGAGGATTGGCCCAACAACGAATTTCGCGCGCTTGTGTTGATGGAATCCTTTGTGGACCGCTATCTCTATGTCAGCCGCGATGTGGACGGCGAAATTCTGTCATTGCTTGATGACACAAAGGAAACTGTACGGCTCTATCAACAACTTGAGGCTGAGCGGGGACGCCTGCTGTTTGAGTTCGGCTTGCTCTACCTCGCGTTTGCCGTGATCCTGATCCTGGCCTCGGTCTGGCTGGGTCTGTGGTTTGCAGAGCGGTTGTCCGGCCCGGTCGGGCGATTGACCGGTGCAGCCCAGCAGGTCGGCGCGGGCGATCTTGAGGTGCGCGTCCGCGAAGAGGACGGCGACGATGAGATTGCAATGCTGGGGCGGTACTTTAATCAGATGACGCGGCAACTGAAGGGCCAGCGCGACACCCTGCTCGACAACACAAGGCAGATTGAACGCCGCCGCCGCCTGTTCGATTCGGTGCTCAGCTCCGTCACCTCGGGCGTTGTCGGTCTTGATCCCGAAGGCCGCGTGGCGTTCGTCAACCGTTCGGCCAAGCGGCTGCTGAATTGGTCGGAGGACCAGCAGTCACTGGCACTCACCCTCGCCATTCCGGAATTCGGCACGCTGTTTGACGCATTGACTGCCGGCCCCGGCGAAGTGGCGCAGGGCGAGGTCAAGGTCTCGCGCGAGGGCAGCACGGAAAATCTGCTGGTGCGCATGGCCACGCGCCGGTCCGAAGATGGCCGGCTTGAAGGCTATGTCGTGGCCTTTGATGATGTCACGGATCTGGTCAGCGCCCAGCGGATGGCCGCCTGGGGCGACGTGGCGCGCCGGATCGCCCATGAGATCAAGAACCCGCTGACCCCGATCCAACTGAGCGCCGAACGCATTCGGCGCAAATTCATTTCCAAGGTGGATGATCAGGACGCCGAGGCGCTGGAACAGATGACCGGCGTGATCATTCGGCAAACCGGCGATCTGCGCCGCATCGTCGATGAATTCAGCAAGTTCGCGCGCATGCCAGAGCCGGAAACGGCGCTTCATGACCTGAGCAAGCTGATCCGCGATGCGATCACCCTGCAACAGGCAGGCCAGCCCGATGTGAAGATCACAAGCACCTTGCCCGACGCCCCGGTGATGATAGAAATCGATGCGACGATGATTTCCCAAGCGCTTACAAACTTGATCAAGAACGCCGGAGAAGCCATTGAATCACTTATTGAAAAAGGTGCACCTGACGGACTGAAGCCGCAAATTGATATCATGCTGGCCGAAGTCGACCGTGGGGCGCGGATCACCATTGCCGACAATGGCATCGGCCTGCCGGAAGACCGGTCGCGCCTGTTTGAACCATACGTAACAACCCGCAGTGCGGGGACGGGGCTGGGCCTGCCCATCGTCAAGAAGATCATAGAGGAACACGGCGGCACACTGACCTTGGACAACGCGCCGGTGTTCGCAGGCCAAACACATGTCGGAGCCATGGCGGTGATCAAACTGCCCCATGCCCAGACCAATGAAAAAGTTGAAAACGGAGAGAGCACATGAGTGACATCCTGATTGTAGATGACGAACGCGATATCCGCGAGTTGATTTCGGACATCCTGAAAGACGAAGGGTACAAGACGCGGCTGGCGGGTAATTCCGACGACGCGATGCTGGCGATCAACACAGAGCCACCGGCGCTGATGGTGCTCGATATCTGGCTCAAGGACAGCCGGATGGACGGGATCGACATCCTCAAGACCGTCAAGCGGGACAACCCGGATGTACCGGTGGTCATCATCTCGGGACATGGCAACATTGAAATTGCGGTCGCAGCGATCAAACAGGGGGCGTACGATTTCATCGAAAAACCCTTTAACATCGACCAGTTGCTGGTCGTGATCCGCCGTGCGATGGAAACATCCCGTCTGCGCCGCGAGAACCTCAGCCTCAAGCGCCGCGATGTCACCAGTTCCGAAATGATCGGCACCTCTGCCGCGTTCCGTGCGCTGGTGGGACAATTGGACAAGGTCACGAAAAGCAATGGCCGGGTAATGCTGACAGGCCCCGCCGGCGCGGGCAAGGAAGTGGCCGCGCGGTATATCCACGCCCATTCCGCACGCGCCTCGGCGCCGTTTATCACGGTCAACTGTGCGGGCGTCGCCCCCGACCGGATGGAAGAGGTGTTGTTTGGCCGCGAAACCGACGACCGCGGGGTTGAGCCGGGTTTGCTGGAACAGGCACATAACGGCGTGATCTATTTTGATGAAGTGGCGGACATGCCGCTGGGCACGCAATCCAAGATCCTGCGCGTGTTGGTGGACCAGCAGTTCACCCGCGTCGGCGGCAACGACAAGGTGCGTGTCGATCTGCGGGTGATCTCTTCGACAAACCGCGATCTGGACGCTGCGATCAAGGCTGAAACCTTTCGTCAGGAGCTGTTTCACAGGCTTAACGTCGTGCCGATTGCCGTGCCGTCGCTTGAGGAACGTCGCGAGGATATTCCGTTGCTGGCCGACTATTTCATCGCCGATTGCAACAGCACGCAAGGCTTGCCGCTGCGCAAGCTGAGCGATGAAGCTGTGGCCCTGATGCAAACGATGGTCTGGCCGGGCAATGTGCGCCAACTTAAGAATCTGGTTGAACGGGTGCTGATCCTTGGCGATGGAACCGGCCCGATCGAAGCGCGTGAACTGCCCGGTGAAGAAGAAGGCAATACCGACGATGGCCGTGTCGTGCTGTCCGGGGCACTGGCGACCCTTCCGCTGCGCGAGGCACGCGAGGCGTTCGAGCGGGAATATCTGCTGACCCAGATCAACCGCTTTGGCGGCAACATCAGCCGCACCGCGAATTTTGTCGGCATGGAACGCAGCGCGCTGCACCGCAAGCTGAAATCGCTGGGGGTTGTGACATCGGCCAAATCAGGCGTGCGCATCGCCCATGTCGATGACGCGGACGCAGCAGAGTGACCCCAAGGGGGTCTCTGCGTGCGCGGGCTAGCCGCGGTTGACGATCTGGAAACTGCCGTTCGAGTTGCGGATCACACACGATGTGGGCGTAAGCGATGGCAGGGTTGTCGTGGCGCGTGCCGGTGCTGCCTTTGCCATATTGTCGGGGCAGGGCGGGATCGATACCGGCGCAAAACCCTTGTCGGCCATGCACTGGACCTCGACGCGTTTGCGCAATGCATCGTTGGGGTCAAAGCTGACGACTTCGCCGGGGATATAATAGCCGCGCGATGTCACGCAACGGCCTGCGGAATCGCATTGGCGGCGCGGTGGGACATATTCGGGCGGCAACCGCCGGACCTGAACGGAGGACGGCACCTGTTGCAACGCAGAGACCTGGCAGGCGGTCGTGTCGCGGTTCACTGCTGCCACGGTGGCGCCGGGCCGGTAATAGGTATTGAGCGGCGCACAGGCGACCGCAAACAC
>JAGXHC010000271.1 GCA_024636405.1 Sulfitobacter sp.
CTTATGATCCGGTACGCGATCGGGTTATGCTGGTGGAACAGATGCGCATGGGGCCGCTGGCGCGCGCCGACCGGGCGGTGTGGCAATTGGAGCCGATTGCCGGCCGATTGGACCCCGGTGAGACCCCGCAGCAAACGGCGCGCCGCGAAGCCCGCGAAGAGGCTGGGCTGGACATCCAACAGCTTGAAGCGGTGGCCGAAGTCTATGCCTCTCCGGGGGATTCCACAGAGTTTTTCTATATTTACGTGGGCCTTGCTGATCTGCCGGATGCTGCTGCCGGCATTGGCGGTCTGGACAGTGAAGACGAAGATATCCGGTCGCATCTGATGTCGCTTGATGATCTTTTGGCGATTTGTGACACCCAGCAGGCCGCAAATGCGCCGCTGGTGATTGCCGCTTATTGGCTTATCCGCCACCGCGAACGCTTGAGGTTGGCTTGGGGGGAAGCTACACCCTAGGACAAAGCGAATAGGGGGCTTCCATGCACGTTGCAACTGATCTGGCGCAGGCCATCGGGAACACACCACTGATCCGGCTGCGGCAAGCCAGCGAAGCCACAGGTTGTGAGATTTTCGGCAAGGCCGAGTTCATGAACCCCGGCCAGTCGGTCAAGGATCGTGCGGCATTGTTCATCATCCGCGATGCGATTGCGCGCGGCACGCTGAAACCGGGCGGCACCATCGTGGAGGGCACGGCAGGCAACACCGGCATCGGTCTGGCGTTGGTCGGCGCGTCGATGGGGTTCAAGACCGTGATCGTGATCCCCGAAACGCAAAGCCAGGAAAAGAAAGACATGTTGCGGCTGGCGGGGGCCGAGCTGGTGCAGGTGCCCGCGGCACCTTATCGCAACCCGAACAACTTTGTGCGGTATTCCGAACGGCTGGCGCAGGAACTGGCCCGCACCACAAATGAGGGCGTGATCTGGGCCAACCAGTTTGACAATGTCGCCAACCGGCAGGCCCATATCGAGACGACCGGCCCGGAAATCTGGGACCAGACCGACGGCAAGGTTGATGGATTTTGCTGCGCTGTGGGATCTGGTGGGACGCTGGCTGGGGTGGCGATGGCGCTGCAACCCAAGGGCGTGAAGATCGCTTTGGCCGATCCGGACGGTGCCGCATTGCACAGCGTTTACACCACGGGGGAATTGGCATCCGAGGGCGGGTCCATCGCTGAAGGCATCGGGCAGGTGCGCATCACCCGCAATCTGGAGGGTTTCACGCCTGATTTCAGCTATAATATCCCGGACAGCGAGGCGCTGCCGGTGGTGTTTGATCTGCTCAAGCATGAGGGGCTGTGTCTGGGGGCGTCATCGGGGATAAATGTGGCCGGTGCCGTGCGCATGGCACGCGAAATGGGGCCGGGCCATACCATCGTGACGATCTTGTGTGATTTCGGCACGCGCTATCAGTCCAAGCTGTTCAACCCTGAGTTCCTCAAAGAGAAGGGCCTGCCGACGCCGGACTGGCTTGACCGTGCGCCCGCCTCCATTCCCGGTGTGTTTGAAGACGAATGAGACCGCTTATGTCGCGCTTTGTGATCCTGTGCGGATTGGTCGTCACGTTGGCCACGGCCGGATGGGCGCAGGACCAGAAGATCACCGGTGATCTGGCCCGTTGGGATATGCTTGCGGCGCAGGCCGAGACGGCGGTCGATGCGCGTACTGCGGGCGACGCCGAACTAGTTGCGTTCCGCGAAAGCATAGTCAAGTTCCGCGCCGATTTTGATGCGGCGCGCACGCTGAACGCGGACCGGATTGCAATCCTGCGCGAACAACTTGCCGCACTGGGCCCTGTGCCCGAAGGTGAGAGCGCTGAACCGGAAGCGCCCGAGGTGGCAGCGAAACGCGAAGAGCTGAACCGGCAATTGTCGGGGCTGCTGGCACCTGTGCAGCGCGCGGAGGCCGCGTTTTTGCTGGCCAATGGGCTGGTCGGGCAGATTGATACCATTTTGCGTGAACGGCAGACCAACAGGTTGCTGACGATCAGCCCATCGCCGATGAACCCGTCGTTCTGGCAGCCGGCGGTTGACGATCTGACGCAGGCCGCGCGCAGCATCTGGCGCGCGGGCGGTGAGGGCGATACAGCGCGCAGCGCACAAGGCATGCGCGACGATCTGCCCGCCGTAATCATCCTGTCGCTGCTGGGTCTGGTTCTGATCCTGCGCGGGCGGCGATGGGCGGCGATGATCGTGGGACGCCTGCACCGATACGGCGCGCGCGGGTTCTTTATCTGGCGTTTTGTGGTGTCGCTTTTGCGGATTGTTCTGCCCCTGATCGGGTTGGTGGCGCTGGCGACTGCGGCCACCATCAGCGATATATTCGGCCCCAGCGGCAATGAAATCATCGCCCTGATTACACAGTTGGGCGCTATGATGCTTGGCTTTCGGTGGGTGTCGGAGCGGGTATTTTCGCGCGATGACGACGAAGCGCTGATCTTGCTTGGGCAGACTGACCGCAAGAATGCGCGGTGGTTCGTTGGTTTGATCACCATCAATATCGTGCTGGTGGTGTTGCTGAAACGGGTGCTGGAGCTTGACGGTGCGCCGGAAGCGTCGCGCGGGGTATTGCTGTTTCCGCTCCAGCTTTTGACCTGTTACGCGCTGTGCCGCATTGGCCAGATCCTGCGCGGCTTCGTTGAACCGCAACCCGACGTGCAGGCCGAGACGGAAGCCGCGCGGGTGTCCACCCTCAGCCGGATTATCAGTGGCCTTGGCCTTGGTGCTATGGCGGTGGCGGTGATCTGCGCGCTGATGTTCGCGCTGGGGTATTTCGATGCGGCCGATGCGCTGCTTGGCCCTTATGTGTTGACGCTGATCCTGCTGGGGCTGGTGATGGTGCTGCAACGCTTTGCCGCGGATGTATACGGCGCGCTGACCGGGCAGGGCGTGCAGGCGCGCGACGCCCTGATACCGGTCTTTTTCGGGGTGATCCTGCTGCTGCTGGTCGCGCCATTGCTGGCGCTTGCCTGGGGCGCGCGGGTGACGGACCTGACCGAGATGTGGTCCGCGTTCGGACGCGGTTTTGCGGTGGGCGACAGCCGCATTTCGCCAACCGATTTCCTGACCTTCGCGATCATTTTCATCTTGGGATATTTTCTGACCCGATTGATCCAAGGGGCGCTGCGCAGCAATGTCTTGCCGAAAACCAAGATTGACCTCGGGGGGCAGAATGCCATCGTATCGGGCCTTGGATATGTCGGTATTTTCCTCGCAGCGCTTGCCGCCATTACCGGTGCGGGAATTGATCTTTCATCGCTTGCGATCGTGGCGGGCGCGCTGTCGGTCGGGATCGGTTTTGGCCTGCAGAACATTGTCAGCAATTTCGTGTCCGGGATCATCCTGCTGATCGAGCGGCCCATTTCCGAGGGCGACTGGATCGAGGTCGGCGGGCAGATGGGCTATGTGCGCGACATCTCTGTGCGGTCCACCCGGATCGAGACGTTTGACAAGACCGACGTCATCGTGCCCAACGCCGATCTGGTATCGGGGACGGTTACGAATTTTACCCGTGGCAACACGGTGGGGCGCCTGATCGTCAAGGTGGGCGTGGCCTATGGCACCGATACCAAACGCATCGACGGTATCTTGCGCGAAATCGCTGCGGATCAACCGATGGTTCTGGCAAACCCGGCGCCGAATGTGCTGTTTTTGAACTTTGGCGCCGATGCGCTTGAGTTCGAGATCCGCTGTTTTCTGCGCGACGTAAACTGGATGATGCAGGTCAAAAGCGATATAAACCATGCCATTGCAATACGGTTTGTCGATGAGCGTATCGAGGTGCCCTTTGCCCAGCGTGACCTGTGGCTGCGCAATCCCGAGGTTCTGAAAGAGGCCAAGACATGACCCGAATGCTGTTTCGCGAAGACCCCTATTTGCGGGACGCCCCGGCGGTTGTGATGTCTCACACCGAGGAAGGCGGCGTTGTGCTGGATGCCAGTATTTTCTACGCCACAGGGGGCGGGCAGCCCGGCGACAGCGGTTGGCTTGAGTGGGACGGCAGGCGGCTTCCGCTTGCCACGGCGATCAAGGGTGGGGGGGACACGATCGTGCTGATCCCGTCCGAGCCGACCGGCCTTCCGTCGGTGGGCGCGCATGTGCAACAGGTGCTGGACTGGGATCGTCGCCACCGTCATATGCGCGTGCATACCGCGCTGCATCTGTTGTCTGTGGTGATCCCCTTTGGTGTCACAGGTGGCCAGATTTCGGCGGTTCACGGACGGCTTGATTTTGACATGCCCGATGCGCCGCAGGACCGTGATGCGCTGGAAGCCACGCTGAATGATTATATCGCGATGGACGCCCGCGTCAGTGACGGCTGGATCACCCAGGCCGAGCTTGAGGCCGCGCCGGAGCTGGTCAAGACGATGGCCGTCAAGCCACCACGCAACGCGGGCGACATTCGCCTGGTGCGCATCGGGGAGGATGACGGCTGGATCGATCTGCAACCTTGCGGCGGCACCCATGTTGCACGCACCGGCGAAATCGGCGCGCTGCGGCTGGGCAAGATCGAGAAAAAGGGCCGCCTGAACCGGCGTGTCTATGTGCATCTGGACACATAGCGCGATTGGCAGGTCTCGGGGCGGCATTTGTGCTTGCAACTCCCCACACCGCCACGCTAAACCGCCGCAACGGAGCGGTGGCCGAGTGGTCGAAGGCGCACGCCTGGAAAGTGTGTAGGCGGGAGACCGTCTCCAGGGTTCGAATCCCTGTCGCTCCGCCAATTTACAATCCATCATATTGATTTTTAATGTAAATTATCTAAGGCAAACATCTTTGCCGCCATCCTTGCCACCATTGGAATAGAGTGGCATCTGAGCCAATATCTTTGCTCTGAGCGCGAAGTTGCTTCGCGCGGTGTGCTGCATTTGTCACGAACGACTTGAACTTTCTTGAAGCCGCAAGAATTCTGGTGAAATCTTCTGCCAACTGTGGTCTAAGCAGTTTCCTTTAACGCGCTGACGATCACAATTTACCCCCGATGCCATGCGGCAACGGTATCTTTTTTGTGCCTGCAGCCCATTCGGAGCGACCTTTAATGACCGCGATAACTGAGAATTTCTATTTATCCGTAGAACAAGTTGCCGCCCGTTACAACGTGTCTAAAGACGCCATCTGGCGCTGGCGTCGCGAAGGCAACTTTCCCAAACCGATAAAGCTCGGTCCGAAAACCTCGCGCTGGAGGCTGAACGATCTTGAAGTCTACGAAGCGCAGTGCCCCTGTAGCTTCATCACACATTTCCCGCTACTCGAAGCGGTATAATCGCCACTTACCGGACCCGAAGTTCCTGATCGTCCCGGGTCCGCCCTCATCATCTTCACCCCGCCCAAAATCTTCACACCGCCCAAAGCCGCTAAATACATTTAGCGGCAGGGGGAGGCTTTTGACTTGAAAAGGACGAAACATGAACAACGACATTTCTAACTCTGCTGATAATTCGATGAAACCCTCGAATGTCATCACGCTTCCCGGATGCCAGAATTTGGTTTCATCGACCGTTCCGACAATGCTGGTGATGCCCGCTTCCATGCACATGCCCGACGGTTATGTTGCCAAGCCGGACGGGATCTATTTCTTTGAACAGGATGAAGATGGAAGTGAACATCCGGTTCTGATCTGCTCGATAATCAGTGTCGTCGGACTTTGCCGGCGTGAAGATAATACCTCCTGGGGCCGCGTCGTTGATGTCATTGACCCTGATGGCAACACACATCGCGTTGTCCTCGAAGAGTCACTATTGGCGGGATCCGCCAATGCTCTCGTGCGCCCGCTTCTCCAATTCGGGCTGAAGATTGAACCGCGTATAGGTGTGCTAAAGCAGGTCGCACAGCTGCTGAATGCCTGGCGGCCCCAGAAGAGATTTCTTCGCGTCGCTCGCCTCGGATGGATCGGCGAAACGTTCGCTTCATTTGCGCTCGCTGACGGGTCAGTGTAGATTTCCACGCGGAAGTGAGCCGGGTTTTCCATCGAGAAGTGAGCCACCTTTAGGTTATGTTTCAGGTTTCAGGCTTGGGTCAAGATATCATTGCCCTCCCTCTGTTTCCGCGCCGCTACGGCTGCACTGGCTTTGA
>JAGXHC010000272.1 GCA_024636405.1 Sulfitobacter sp.
ACCATCGGATACCAGCAGCCGGACCCCGAATGCCCGCTTGACGTTGTGCCGAACGAGGCGCGCGATGCCCGTGTGCGCGTCGCGCTGAGCAATGCATTCGCGTTCGGCGGTATGAACGCTGTGATCGCCATGCGGCGGATCTGAAACTGAAAAAGGCCGCCCCATCGGGACGGCCTTGATATTACACAGCGGCCGCGTTGCGCGGCCGTGCCGCTTATTGTTCGATGACAGATACCTTGTCATAGCTGGCGGTAAAGCCTTCCAGCGAAAGGTTCAGTTTTACTTCCTGATCGGGGGCAAGCGCCGGCACGATTACGATCTGCGCTTCCTTGCCACGTTTGAACGCAGCGACATCCGCAGCCGTCAGGCCAAGGCGTACATAGCAGCCCACCGGATTACAAAAGGCATATGGGTAGCGACGTGCTTTGCCGCCATCGACGGCAATGGTCAGCTGCTGGGGCAGGGCGGTTTCAAGCGGCACAACGATGGTTGCACCCGCTTCGGCCTTGCCCGAACCGGGCAGACGGAACAGCGAAATTTCTGCGACCGGGCTGCCCTGACCGTCATCCAGAAGCTGGTACATCTGGCAGGGGTCGACCTCATCTTCGGTCTTGATACAGCGCATTTCCCAGGCGCCGATCTCTTCCTTTGTATAGGGTTGACCCAGCACAGGTTCACCGCTGGCGTCTTCCCCAAGGCTCAGTTGTTCCTCGACCTCGGCGGCAGTGCCGCTGGCGGTGTCGCCTTCGACCGTGGCCGCCGGTTTCACCTCTTCGGTGGTTTCGGTCGTCTCAGTGGAGGTGGTCGCGGTTTGGGCATATCCGGCCATCGGTGCCAACAACGCGAGTGCTGCGCACAGGGGCAGGGCAGACAAAATCTTGGTCATAATAATTCCATATCAGTTGCTTTGACGCCGTCTAACACGCGTCCAATACAATGTCAGCGGCGATCACCAGGGTTATAACCCCAAAACGGCAGATTTCTGCGCAAATCGGGGCTGCGGAGAGGGCCATTCCAAAGCTGCTGGATCAGGACAAAGAAAAGAGGGCGCAGGGCCCCCTCTTTCCTCTTATTTCTCTCCCCGTCGGACTGGGCCGACTTATTGACGCCAATTTACGGAAGCGTCATGCAACCGTCAACAACAAAAAATCACGGGCGGGTATCGGCAGAAAAAAGGCCCCAGCGCAGAAAAAAGGCCGCACCCGAAGGCGCGGCCAGTCTGACAGGGAGGAAGTGTTCCGGGCCAGGAGGACATTTAGGCCCGGAACAAATCCACTATGGCGCGCAAAAGTTAAATTTGTATGCTCGTGCGGAACGCTGAAGTGCATGGTATGCACGCAAAATTTTACGGAATGTGCGCCCCGCACAGGGAGACCGAACATCATGGCAGACGATATCTTTATCGGTGGCGGCGGCGCGAACTACGGCGAAAAGCAGTTTCTGAACATTGGATACGCCAACCGCCATGGGCTGATCGCCGGGGCGACAGGCACTGGCAAGACGGTGACGTTGCAGATCCTGGCGGAAGGCTTTTCAAATGCGGGGGTCCCTGTGTTTATGGCGGACGTAAAGGGTGATCTGGCCGGATTGGCCAAGGCGGGTGACGCGGGTCACAAGCTGCACAGTGCGTTTACCGACCGTGCCGCGACCATCGGTTTTGACGATTACGCTTACGATGCGTTTCCCGTCACCTTCTGGGATATTTTCGGCCAACAGGGCCATCCGGTGCGTGCCACCGTTTCGGAAATGGGCCCGCTTTTGCTGGCGCAGCTTCTGGGGCTGAGCGAGGCGCAGGAGGGTATCCTGAACATCGCCTTCCGCGTCGCGGATGAGGACGGCATGCCGCTGCTTGACCTCAAGGATTTGCAGGCCCTGCTGGTCTGGGTGGGAGAAAACGCAAGCGATCTGGCCTTGCGGTACGGCAATGTTTCATCCGCTTCGGTCGGGACAATCCAGCGGCGGTTGCTGGTGCTGGAAAATCAGGGCGCGGCGCAATTGTTTGGCGAACCCGCGCTGGCGCTTGGCGATCTGATGCGCACCGACAGTGACGGGCGCGGTATGATCAACATTCTGGCGGCTGATCAGCTGATGGGCGCGCCGAAGCTCTATGCGACCTTTCTGCTTTGGCTGCTGTCGGAGTTATTTGAAGAACTGCCCGAAGTGGGTGATCCGGACAAACCCAAGTTGGTGTTCTTCTTCGATGAGGCTCATTTGCTGTTTGACGACGCGCCAAAAGCACTGGTCAACAAGGTGGAACAGGTCGCGCGCCTGATCCGGTCCAAGGGCGTCGGAGTCTATTTCGTCACCCAGAACCCCGCAGACGTCCCTGACGATATTCTGGGGCAGTTGGGCAACCGCATTCAACACGCCCTGCGCGCCTTCACCGCGCGCGACCGCAAGGAATTGCGCCTCGCGGCCCAGACCTACCGCGAAAACCCGACCTTCGATACCGAAACCGCTATCCGCGAAGTCGGTGTGGGCGAGGCGGTCACATCAATGTTGCAGAAAAAAGGGGTGCCGGGGATCGTGGAGCGCACATTGATCCGTCCGCCGTCCTCGCAACTGGGTCCAATTTCGGCGGCCGAACGCGCGGGGTTGATGGCCACGTCCGGAATGGCCGGAAAATATGACCAGACCATGGACCGCGATTCGGCGTTTGAGATGCTTGCCAAACGCGCCAGGGATGCCGCTGACGCTGCCGCACAGGCAGAGGAACAGGCCGAAAAGGCAGACGATGTCAGCACGGCGCGCGAATTCAACACCGCACGGCGCTATAACGGCGGCAAAGCCAGCACGCCAACCGCCCGCCGCACAAGCGACGAAGGGTTTGGCGGCGCGATTGCCGGCATCGTGATCAAAGAGCTTAAAGGCACCACTGGCCGGCGCATTGTGCGCGGTATATTGGGTGGATTGTTCAAGGGACGATAAGGTTTCGCGCCCCCCGGACTTGCTTTGGCTGAAGCTTCTGCAAAGGCCGGGGGGGGTGTCTTATCGCTGGGTCTTCTACTTCTCCGGGATCAACCCTCGCGGGCTGAACCTGAGGACCAGCAGCAGGACCAGCCCCATGGTCAGCAACCGCATGTGCGCAACGCTTTCCAGCAGATGGCTTTTCAACGCCGATCCGTCCGACATGCCGTAAGTGATCGCCGACATCAGCCACAGACCCATTGTTTCGACCTCAACCCAGAGGAACCAGATCAGAAAGCCGCCCAGTATCGCGCCGTAGTTGTTGCCCGAACCGCCCACGATCACCATCACCCAGATCAGGAAGGTAAAGCGCAGCGGCTGATAGGTGCCCGGTGTCAGCTGGCCGTCCATCGTCGTCATCATGGCACCTGCGATGCCGCAGATCGCGGAACCGAGAATGAAAACCTGCAAGTGGCGCTTGGTCACGTCCTTGCCCATGGCTTCGGCGGCCACTTCGTTGTCGCGGATCGCCCGCAACATCCGGCCCCAGGGCGAATGCAGGGCTCGCTCGCTTAGCCAGAGCAGGATCAGCAATACGACACCAAATAGCAAGATATACAGCGCCTTGACCCAAAGCGTGGACCCTTCAACAGGATCAAATCCCAAACTGGCCGCACGGTCCACAAAGGCGGCGGTGTTCTGGAGGTCAATTTCGTAAGGCACCGGGCGCGGTACGCCGATCACGTTTTTCACGCCGCGCGTCAGCCAATCCTCGTTCTTGAGGACGGCAATGATGATTTCGGCAATGCCAAGTGTTGCAATGGCCAGATAATCGGACCGCAATCCCAACGCCGTCTTGCCAATCAACCAGGCCGCAGCAGCGGCAAAGATACCACCCACCGGCCAGGCCAGCAGTACAGGCAGGCCCAACCCTCCCATATATCCGGTCTGCGCCGGATTGATCGACTCGATGGATTCGACAGCGGGGTCCAGAAGGGCACGGAACACAAAAAAGCCGACGACCAGCACGGCAATCACCACAAGATTGCGCACCCATCCGGCCGTCATCCGTTTCATCAGCAGCACCGCCGCAAAAACTGTTCCGGCGCCCAGCACCAGTGCCGATACGATCCCGACACCGCCTGCTGCGAAGGCGCCAGAAGTGGGCGGCATGCCAACCAGCACGGCGGCCAGTCCGCCAAGCGCCACGAAGCCCATGATGCCGACGTTAAACAGACCGGCAAAGCCCCATTGCAGGTTTACCCCCAACGCCATGATGGACGATATCAGCCCCATTGCGATGATCAGCAATGCCGAGTTCCAGCTTTGCATGACGCCGACAAAAATGATCAGTGCCGCAATAACTGCAAACAGCAGCGGGTTTCTCAATCTTTCGTTCATGTCGATTGCCCCTTGAACAGGCCCGTCGGTTTGATCAGCAGCACGATCAACAATATGACGAAGCTGACGGCGAACTTGTAGTCTGTGCTGAGCAGTTGCACCAAGCTGTCAGGCTCCAGGCCATTGGGCATGATATAACCGAAAACCTTTTTCCACGCGTAGGTGATCGTTACTTCGCTGAAGGCAATGACGAAACCGCCGGCGATGGCGCCAACCGGGCTGCCGAGGCCGCCAACGATTGCGCTGGCAAAAATCGGCAACAAAAGCTGGAAATATGTGAACGGTTTGAAGGATTTGTCCAAACCATAAAGCACGCCCGCAACCGTTGCCAATGTGGCCACGATCAACCACGTAATCATCACCACGCGTTCCGGGTTGATCCCCGACAGCAGCGCCAGATCCTCGTTGTCGGAATAGGCGCGCATCGACTTGCCGGACCGTGTCTTGTTCAGGAACCAGAACAGCGCCGCCACAACGATGATCGCGGTGATGATGGTGATGCCTTGTGTTGTCTTGAACGCCAGCCCTTCTTCGAGCCCGGTCATCTCTTTGAATGTGCGTGCCGATATGATGAACCGTTCACCGTCCAGAAAGCTTTGGTCGTCCGCGCCGATGATGAAGCGCGTGACGCCGTTGTAGATAAATGTAACACCCAGCGAGACAATGACCAGGATCACCGGCTTTGCCTTTTTCTCACGGTAGAACCGGTACACCATGCGGTCCGTGCCCAGCAGCAGTCCCATGGCAAACAGGATCCCGAAGGGCAGGGCCAGCAGCGCCGTAGGCAGCACCCAAAGATGCAGCCCCCAGGATTGGAACAGCCAGGTGATCAGCACGGTTGCCATCGCACCCATGGCCATCGTGTCACCGTGCGCAAAGTTGGAAAACCGCAAGATGCCATAGACCAGCGTCACCCCAAGCGCCCCCAGCGCCAGCTGCGAGCCATAGGCGATACCGGGGATCAGCACATAATTGGCGAGTGCGACGATTGCGTTCAGCAGGTCCATGCCTCAGCCCCCCAGGAAAGATTTGCGCACGTCCGGATCGGCCAGCAATTCCTTGCCGGTTCCGGTATATGCATTGGCGCCCTGCACAAGGACATAGCCCTTGTCGGCGATCTCGAGCGCTTGGCGGGCGTTCTGTTCGACCATCAGGATCGGGATGCCGGTGCGGGCAACTTCGATGATGCGATCAAATAGTTCGTCCATCACGATGGGGCTGACCCCGGCGGTCGGTTCGTCCAGCATCAGCACCTTGGGTTGCGTCATCAACGCCCGGCCCACGGCCACCTGCTGGCGCTGGCCGCCCGAAAGCTCGCCCGCCGCCTGCAACCGCTTTTCCTTGAGGATCGGAAACAGATCATAGACCTGCGCCAAGGTGTCCCTGAAATCATCCCGACGAATGAAAGCCCCCATTTCGAGGTTTTCTTCCACCGTCATGGAGGTAAAAATATTGGAGGTTTGCGGCACGAAACCCATGCCTTTTGCCACCCGGTCCTGCGGTGACAGTTGGGTAATATCCTCACCATCCAGCAGGACATGGCCCTGACGCAGGTTCAACATCCCGAAAATCGCCTTCATACCGGTCGATTTGCCTGCCCCGTTGGGCCCGACAATGACCGCGATCTGACCGCGCTCAACCGCGATGGTACAGTCGTGCAGGATGTCCGGGCCGTTGCCATAGCCCCCCGTCATGCTTTCACCGATCAGAAACGGACCTTCGCCACTGACGGAATGCGATTCGCCTGAATGCCGGGGCAGTTGGCTGCCCATGCCTTTGGGATTGGCGATGGAGACATCTTTGTTGCCCCGGTCGCCATAGGGATCGCTGCTCATGCGCCAACCTTCTTTTTGTTTTTCAGTCCGGTGCCCAGATAGGCTTCGATCACCTGGTCGTTCGCCTTGATTTCGGCCAGCGTCCCTTCGGCCAGTACGTGCCCTTCGGCCATACAGATCACCGGATCGCAAAGCCGCCCGATGAAATCCATGTCGTGTTCGATCACCACAAAGGTATAGCCACGTTCCTTGTTCAAGCGGATGATGGCATCGCCGATGGTGTTCAGCAGGGTGCGGTTCACACCGGCGCCGACCTCGTCCAGAAAAACGATTTTCGCGTCGACCATCATGGTGCGGCCCAACTCGAGCAGCTTTTTCTGCCCGCCCGAGATTTGCCCCGCCTTCTGATCCGCAAGGTGTTCAACAGTCAGAAACTCCAGCACTTCATCGGCCTTGGCCGTCAGCGCGCGTTCCTGATCGGCAATGCGCTTGCGCCCGAACCAGGTGTTCCAAAGCGTTTCGCCAAGTTGATCACCGGGAACCATCATCAGATTCTCGCGGCAGGTCATCGACGAAAACTCATGCGCGATCTGGAAGGTCCGCAGCAGGCCCTTGTGGAACAATTCATGCGGGGGCAGGCCGGTAATATCCTCCCCGCCCATCAGGACACGCCCGGAAGTGGGTTTAAGAACACCCGCTATCACGTTGAAAAGTGTAGTTTTTCCGGCACCGTTCGGTCCGATCAAACCAGTAATCGACCCTTGCTCAATGGACAGGCTGGCCCCATCCACGGCATGAAATCCACCGAAGTGTTTGTGTACATCGTCAACGACGATCATATGTCCATCCCCGTGTCCACCGCGTTTGCCGGGTGGTTTTATATTGCGAATGCAGCCCGAACAATGCCGGGCTGCATTCTGCTGTTGTCAGGTTTACAGCGTGTCGTGTTTACTTGAAACCAATGGTTTCATTTTTTTCGTCTCTGACTTCGATCATCCGGTACGTCCCGGCGGATTCACCAGGTCCGATCAGTTCGACCGCAGAAGCGCCGACGTAGTCGATGTCGGTGCCGGCCTTGATCAACTCAAGCGCCTTGGCCAGTTCGCCGGGATAGATCTTTTCGCCCGGTGCGTTGGCGACTTCGGTGATCTTTTCCTTGTAAACAGCCGGATCGGTCGAATTTGCCGCTTGCATGGCCAACAGGAACAAGGCCGCCGCATCATAGGCTTCCGGCGTGTACGGCGATGTGCCGTCGAAACCGGCGTCTTCCGCCATCTTGGTGAAGGTGTCGATACCCTGACCTTCGGAACCCGCAATCTGACCGTAGGAGCCGTTGAGATCCGGACCGATTGATTTCGGCAGGTTCTCACCGATCATGCCACCGGGCAGACCAAATGTGTCCCAGGCACCCGAATCCAGCGCAGCCTTGATGATACCGGCACCGCCTTGGTCGAGGTATCCCGCAACAACCAAAAGATCACCACCCGCCGAGGCAAGCGCGCCCATTTCGGCAGAGTAGTCGGCTTTGCCATCTTCATGCGCAGCCACGATGGTGACTTCACCGCCGACAGCCTTGAAAGAGGATTCAATCGCGTCCGCCAGACCCTTGCCGTAGTCGTTGTTGGTATAGGTCAAAGCGATGGACTTTACGCCGCGTTCCACCAGAATCTCAGCCATCACTTCGCCTTCACGGGCATCGGACGGGGACGTGCGGAAGAACAAACCGTTGTCTTCCATTGTGGACAGACCGGGCGAGGTGGCGGAGGGCGAAATCATCACCATGCCATTTGGAATGGCGACGTTTTGCAAGACAGCACCCGTCACGCCGGAGCAATCCGAACCAACCAGACCGTTAATGCCTTCGGCAATCAGGCGTTCCGCGCCAGAAACTGCCAAACCGTTGTCGATACACCCGCCGTCCGCGCGCAGGGAGATGACTTTGGCCCCGTCCAGCAACAGACCGCTGTCGGTGACTTCCTTCATCGCCATTTCCGCACCCGCAGACATTGGGCCAGTCAGCGATTCAATCGGGCCGGTAAAACCGAACAATACCCCGAGCTTGACTTCTTTTGCATGGGCATCGGCAAAAGCATTGGTTGCAAGAAGTGCTGCGGCCGTTGTGGCCATAAGCATCTTTTTCATTTTGTATCTCCCTTGTTGGAACATGAGGCTCACGTTCGCGTGGGACGTTAAGCGGAGATCAGCCGAATGAAAAGTCAATTTTCGTGTGGCACAGACCCGGCCAAGACAACGGCCGGGTCCTTGTTTCATGTGATCATGCGGATCAGCGGAAACCGACGGTGGTCATCTTGCCGTCCTTCATTTCGATCTCGCGGTAAGAGCCCGCACTTTCGCCGGGGCCGATCAGTTCGACCGCAGATGCCCCGACATAATCGACATCGCCGCCGTCCTTGAGAATCTGAAGCGCCTTGCCCAATTCGCCGGGCAGGATCAGCTCACCAGGTGCGTTGGCAACATCCATCACCTTATCCTTGTAGATCGCCGGATCGTTCGATCCTGCCGCCTGCATCGCCAGCAGGATCAGTGCCGCCGCATCATAGGATTCAGGAGAGAACGCATTGGTCGGCTCAAAGCCCGCGGCCTTGCCAAGCTCGTTGTACTTGTCGGGGCCTTCGCCGGACGCGCTTGGGTGCTGGCCAAAAGAGCCGTCCGCCAACACGGCAAATTTTTCTTCCAGCGTGTCGGACACCATGCCGTCGGGGAACATGAAGGTATCGAACGCCCCGGAATCGAGCGCGCCATTGACGATGCCTGCGCCGCCCTGATCAACATAGCCTGCAACCACCAGCACTTCACCGCCAGCAGAAGCCAGCGCGCCGATTTCAGCAGAGTAGTCGGCCTTGCCGTCCTCGTGTGCGGTGTTGATCGTCACCGTGCCGCCTGATTCCTTGAACGCGGATTCAAAGCTGTCGGCCAGACCTTTGCCATAGTCGTTGTTGGTATAGGTAACCGCGACTTCCTTGATGCCGCGATCATTCAGAATGTCCGCCATAACCTTGCCCTGACGCGCGTCAGAGGGGGAGGTGCGGAAGAACAGGCCGTTGTCTTCGACAGTCGACAGCGCCGGCGATGTGGCCGAGGGTGAGATCATGACCATGCCATTCGGAATGGCGACGTTTTGCAGGGATGCAGTTGTTTCACCCGAACACATGCCACCGACGAGGGCGTTGACCCGGTCAGACGTGATCAGCCGCTCAGCAGACGCAACGGCCAGACCGGCATCAATACAGCCCGTATCGGCACGCTCGGAGGTGACAGTCGCCCCGTCAAGGAATGTGCCCGCTTCGTTGACTTCGGCAATCGCCAGTTCGGCGCCCGCAGCCATATCACCGGCAAGCGATTCAAGTGGGCCGGTAAATCCCAGAAGGATGCCAATTTTTGTGTCCTGGGCATATGCCCCGGTTGCGAGCAATGTTGCGGCCGTTGTGGCCAATAGGATCTTTTTCATGACAGTCTCCATTGTTGGAACATAAAGTTCGCATTTGAGCCTATTAGGCGCTTTACCAAATGAAAAGTGGCATTTTTTTCCGCTGTTTGCACAAAGCATCGGATTTGCATCCACCGCGATTTCACGCGCGATGGATAAGCTGTTGAAACGCATATGGGACCGGATTAAATAGACAGACGCGCCGCATGAGAACCGCGTTCGCGGTAGGGGGTCGTGTCATAATGCGCCCGGTAGCATTTGGAAAAATGCGACGGGCTGGCAAAGCCGCAGGCCAATGCGACGTTGATCACGCTCATGTCTGTCTGCATCAGCAGATTGCGTGCCTTTTGCAGGCGCAATTCCATATAATACCGCTTTGGCGACCGGTTCAGATAGCGCCGGAACAGCCGCTCAAGCTGGCGGGTGGACATGCCGACGTCACGGGCCAGTACCGACGGGCTGATAGGCTCTTCGATATTGATTTCCATCATCTGGATAACCTGGCTCAGCTTTGGATGGCGCACGCCGATCCGCGTGGGCACCGATAGCCGCTGGGTGTCCTGATCGGTCCTGATCGAGGAATATATCAGTTGATCCGCCACGGAGTTGGCCAGATCTTCGCCCTGATCATCGGCAATCAGCTTGAGCATCAGATCAATGGAGGATGTCCCGCCGGCCGTAGTCAGACGGTTGCCATCGACCACAAAGACCGATTTCGTCAGGTTCACATCCTGGAATTCTTCGGCAAAACTGTCCTGGTTCTCCCAGTGAATCGTGGCTTTCTTGCCCTCCAGCAGACCGGCCTTGGCCAGAGTATAGGCCGCCGTGCACAACCCGCCCACCATCAATCCCTTGCGTGCTTCGCGGCGCAGCCAGCCCAATAAACGCTTGGTGGTTGCGGCCTGAACATCAATGCCACTGCACAAGATCACGGTATCGTCGCGCATAAGTTCGCCCAGATCATCGTCAAGGGCAAAAACTGCACCGGCAGAACAGCGGATGGTGTCACCGCCTTCGCCGACAATGCGCCACGTATAGACTTCCCGGCCCGCCATTCTGTTGGCAATCCGCAGGCTTTCAACTGCTGCCGAAAAGCTCAGCAGCGTAAACTGATCCATGAGAACAAAGACAAAGCGGCGCGACTTGTCCGGGTCCTGCGGAATACGTGTTGCCTGGCGCGGTTCTGACATCGCGGCTTCTTTCTCGCTTGATCGTTCGACGGTCATGATCGCACGTTGGCGACAAGACTTGGCGCAAACCTTGCTCACGCGCCTCACCCAAGGTCAAGGGGCCGAATTTCGCTTCTGGTCACTGGCCGCCTGTTTTTGTATAGAAACGGCTCAGGTGGGCGCATGTCGGTGCCCCCGGAACGGAGAGACATGATGACAGACTGGACCAAATCAAGCTGGCGCACCAAACCCCGCATCCAGATGCCGGATTATCCGGATCAGGACGCGCTGAAGGCGGTTGAGGCACAACTTGCAAAGTATCCGGTCCTGGTTTTTGCCGGAGAGGCGCGGCGACTGAAAAAGCACCTTGCCGCTGCCGGCCGTGGCGAGGCGTTTCTGCTTCAGGGCGGCGATTGCGCCGAAAGCTTCGATCAGTTCAGCTCGGACATGATCCGCGACACCTTTAAAGTCATGTTGCAGATGGCGATTGTGCTGACACACGGTGCAAAAGTGCCGGTGATCAAGCTGGGCCGCATGGCCGGACAGTTTGCCAAACCACGCAGCGCGCCGACAGAAGTGGTGGATGGCGTCGAATTGCCCAGCTACCGGGGTGACATCATCAATGAGCTTGATTTCACCGCCGCCGCGCGTAACCCGGACCCGGCCAAGATGCTGCGCGCCTACACACAGGCCGCCGCGACGCTGAACCTGATCCGGGCGTTTTCCACCGGGGGCTATGCTGACGTGCATCAGGTTCACGGCTGGACGCTTGGCTTTACCGATGGTGAAAAGGCAGAGAAATACCGTGAGATCGCCAATCGCATCTCTGACACACTGGATTTCATGGCAGCAGCCGGGGTGACATCGGAAACCGCGCATACATTGCAATCGGTCGAATTCTACACCAGCCACGAGGCGTTGCTGCTGGAATACGAAGAGGCGCTGTGCCGTCAGGAAAGCCAGACCGGCAAATGGCTGGCCGGATCAGGTCATATGATCTGGATCGGGGACCGCACCCGCCAGCCCGACGGCGCCCATGTGGAATTCGCGCGCGGTGTGCAAAATCCCATCGGCTTGAAATGCGGCCCCTCAATGGAGGCGGATGATCTGAAAAAGCTGATGACGACGCTTAATCCCGAAAATGAGGCCGGGCGTCTGACGCTGATTGCACGCTTTGGGGCGGGCAAGGTCGGCGATCATCTGCCCCGCCTGATAAAGACGGTACAGGAAGAAGGCGCCAATGTTGTCTGGACCTGTGACGCGATGCACGGCAACACGATCAAATCCTCATCAGGTTACAAGACCCGGCCCTTTGATTCTGTGCTGCGCGAGGTGCGTGAGTTCTTCGCGGTTCATGCAGCCGAAGGCACTGTGCCAGGCGGTGTGCATTTTGAAATGACGGGGCAGGACGTGACCGAATGCACCGGCGGAGTGCGCGCCGTGTCGGATGAAGATCTGTCAGATCGCTACCACACGGCCTGTGATCCACGCCTGAATGCCAGCCAATCGCTGGAACTTGCCTTTCTGGTTGCCGAAGAGCTTTCCGCGCGGCGTGGCCTTCAGCAATCCAAAGCGGCAGGTTGAGAACATAACGGACGCCGCTGGATTTTTGCGCAGCGGCGTCACCTCAGGCATACCCAGCTGAAATGAGATCGCCTGCGTGACCTTGTGCCTTTGGGCCGAGCATAAGCTATTTTTCGTGATCATCCGATTTGATTAGCCGCAGATACGGCGGAGTGGGTCTGACAACCCTGTCTTTCGCGCTGGTCCGGGCCTTGAATGCGGCCTCCGGCGCGGCAAATCCAGCCAGCATCGGCTTTGCGGCTTCCGTTGGGGCGGTCGCAGCGGGCGGGCGCAGGGCAGGGGTTTTGATCTCGACGGGCGATGTGCCCGGACGGATCAGCCGAAGCGCCTGATGGTCGATATCAAACCGAAGCGGCGTGGGGCTCAACTCCCCGAGTGCGACAAAACACCCCAGACAGCGGCTTACATCACCAAGATCGCTTTTCAGCGGCAACAGGATCATCCGAGCCGGGATGGCGGTGGCGGCAATGGTCTGCGACGTCATTCGCAGATCGACAATGGCGGGGGTTTGGAACATTTCTTCCAGCAGGCCGCTGACACGGCGGCGTGCGGCGGGTGCGAAAAATGCCGTCAGGGGCATGCCGCGTACTTCCATTCCCATCATATCGGTCAAATGGCTGCCGGCAATGCGCAGCCGCGCGATGCCGGGGGCAATCCGCTCGATGATGAACGCATATTCAAGTATCTGTTCGATGCCGCGCGGGTCAATCTCTGACCGTTTCGGGATCAGTCGGCCGCCCCGCAGAGCTTCCCAATAGGCTTCGACCTGCGCGATAGCGGCGAAGCCGTGATCTGGCTGATAATCTGACATACAGACAACATTTTGCGCATTTGCGGATGGTTTGTCCATTGAACTACACCAATTACTCCAAAGCTTTTTTGCGGACAAGACGGTGCCGGCAAAGAGAAAACCCAAAACCACCAATCGTCACACGATCAAACGTTACTGAACCCTTAATACGGCATGTTTAGTGAAATTGGTGCAGTTTCATTAAGTCTGGTTAACGTAGTGCGTGGTTGAAATGGTCTGCGGGGCTTGCCCCCTTGGTGGGTTTCGCCATATTGCAGACCCATCCGCTCCCGCCCCCAAGGAGGTCGTGCATGATCAGATCAATGACAGGCTTCGCCGCAGCAAGCGGCGCGCAACCGCCTTTCAGCTGGGGATGGGAACTGCGATCGGTCAACGGCAAAGGTCTGGATATCCGCCTGCGGGTTCCGGATTGGATCGAAGGACTTGAGGCCGGTTTGCGCAAAACCCTGACGGAGGCGGCCACGCGCGGAAATATCTCGTGCAGCCTGCGGGTGACGCGCGAAGAGGCGGGCGGTGGATTGTCGGTCAACGCCAATCAGCTTGAAACTGTGCTGGACGCCTTGCACCAGATTGAGACGCGGGCGATGGACGCAGGCATTTCGCTCGCGCCGTCCAAGGCCACTGATATCGTAACCATGCGCGGCGTGCTTGAAATCAGCAGTGCTAATGATGACACCGTTGCCCTTGGC
>JAGXHC010000273.1 GCA_024636405.1 Sulfitobacter sp.
CCCATACGCAGGACGCAACACCACTGACGCTGGGCCAGGAATTTTCCGGCTATACGCATCAGGTTGCGATGAGCATCCAACGGGTGCGCGACGCATTGGGGCGTATCTACGAATTGGCGCAAGGCGGCACTGCCGTTGGCACCGGGCTGAACACGCGCAAGGGCTGGTCCGAAACCGTGGCACACAATATGGCCGAAATCACCGGTCTGCCTTTCGTCACCGCGCCCAACAAATTCGAGGCGCTGGCCGCCCATGATGCCATGGTCGAGATGTCCGGGGCCCTGCGCACTGTTGCATCCAGCCTGTTCAAGATCGCCAATGACATACGGTTGCTTGGCTCCGGACCGCGCTGCGGATTGGGCGAATTGGTTCTGCCAGAGAATGAACCGGGATCGTCGATCATGCCCGGCAAAGTGAACCCGACCCAATGCGAGGCCCTGACGCAGGTCTGTATCCACGTGATGGGCAACGATGCCGCCGTGGGGTTCGCCGGCAGCCAGGGGCATTTTGAATTGAACGTCTATAAACCAATGATGGCCTATAACGTGCTGCAATCCATGCAGCTTCTGGGCGATGCGTCGGTCGCGTTCACAGATAATCTGGTTGTGGGTCTTGAGGCTGACGAAGACCGGATCGAAAAGCTTTTGCACGAATCGCTGATGCTGGTCACGGCGCTGGCGCCCGAAATCGGCTATGATAACGCGACCAAAGTCGCCAAGACGGCGCACAAAAACGGCACGACCCTCAAGCACGAGGCGATTGCGCTGGGATTTGTCGACGCTGAAACATTCGAGCGCGTGGTGCGCCCTGAGAACATGATAGGACCAAAATGAACACGCCCGTTAATCTGAGCAAGCTCAAGAAAGAGCGCAACCGCGCCTCGCGCAAGGCGCGCGCAGATGAAAACTCAGTACAGTTCGGCCAAAGCAAGGCGCAGAAAGAAGCGTTGAAAGCGCGCGCCGAACAGATCGCCCGCAATCTGGAAGCCCACAAACGCGAGACATGACGTCACGACCTGTCAAACATTCGGTGACTTTGCGGGGTCACCGCACGTCCATCTCGCTGGAGGATGAATTCTGGGCCGAGTTCCGCGCGCTTGCCGCTGAAAAAAGCGTACCGATCAATGCGTTGGTGGCCGAAATTGATGCCGATCGCGGGCTGGAAACGGGACTTGCTTCGGCGATCCGGGTGTATGTGCTAAGGGCGCTACAGCACCGCTCTAAAAACGAGGGTGAGTGATCAGCATTGCAATTTTGCGGAGAACGATACGCGGATCAGTTGGTCATATTTAGCGACCAAAAACTGATCCGCGTTGTCGTAATCATGGGCTTTGCAAACGGCAGGCCGGAAACCCCAAGTGTTTGCAATCCCTCTCAAGCCACCGACGCACGGTAGATCTTGTCGATATTGCTTCCCAGGGCGCCGTTGAACGCCGCGTCAGTCATTTTCACGTTCAGCCCTTCGGTCAGCGCCCGCGAAAAGCTCGCGATCATATGGCGGTTCTGTTCCAGCCGCGCGCAGGCGTCGTCAGTCGAATATCCACCAGACAAGGCCACAACCCGCAGCACATTCGGCATCTCGGCCAGCACATCATATTGGCCCGGCACTTCCGGCAAAGTCAGCTTGAGCATCACAAGCTGATCTTCCGGCAAGGCGCGCAAATGTTTTTCAAGCTCGGACTTGAGGATATCCTCGGCCGCGGCCTTGGTTTGCGAATGGATATTCACTTCTGGTTCGATGATTGGCACCAGACCGGCGGCGCAGACCTGTTTTGCCACCTCAAACTGCTGTGCCACCACAGCGGCAATCCCGGTCTCATTGGCTTCTTGAATCACCGACCGTTCCTTGGTGCCGAAAATGCCTGCGGCACCTGCACGCGTCAGCAGCGCATCCAGATCCGGCATGGCCTTCATCAACTGCACCCCGTTGCCCTGATCCTCCAGCCCCTTGTCGATTTTCAGGAATGGCACCACGCCGCGATCTTCCCACAAAAGCTGGGCCACAGGCTTGCCATCTATGGTCTCATCCATCGTCCGTTCAAAAAGGATCGCCCCGATCACCTTCTGCGAGGTGAAATCATCGGCCAGAATGATGCGCGCGCGCATGTCGTGCATGGCTTTAAACATCGCTTCGTCGCCACTGTAATCCGAAGGCTCAACGCCATAAAGGCTCAGCGCTTTGGGTGTCGATCCGCCCGACTGATCCAAAGCCGCGACAAATCCCTTGCCGCTTTCCATCTGCGTTTTTTGTGCGTCGTTGCGTGCCATTTGACCGATCTACCCCTGATGTTGATTCCGTTTCGGACCTGTCTAAAGGATAAGATCACGCGATGATAGAACCTAGCGCCGCTCCAGCCTGAGCCAGATACCGCTTTTGGATCGCACGGTCAGATGGGCAACCGGCACCGGCACATGCTCTGCGCGCGCGGTTACGCGAAAATCACGCAAAATGCGCGACAGGATCAGCGGCCCCTCTACCATCGCGAAACCAGCACCGGTGCAGACACGCGGCCCCGCGCTGAAAGGAATATACGCCTCACGTTGGCATTTCCGGCCGTTTTCGGTCTGCCAGCGGGTCGGGTCAAACCCGTCCGGATTGTCCCACAGCCGCGTATGGCGGTGCAGGTGCCATGGGCTCAGCACCAGTTGCGATCCCTGCGGCACATCGCGCTCGCGAAAATGCTCAGGACTGCGCGCCTCGCGCACCATCATCGGCACAGGCGGATAAAGACGCAATGCCTCGCGGAAAACATCCCGGCTGATCCTGAGTTTGGACATCACCGAAAAATCGCACTCCTGCAGCACCTTGGCCTCGTTGGCAATCCGCTCCTGCCATTCGGGATGCGTGGCCATCAGATACAAGCTCCAGGCCAGCGCCGAGGCACTTGTCTCGTGCCCGGCGAGGAAAAATATCGCCACCTGATCCACCATTTCGCCGGTCGTAAACCGCTCGCCGGTTTGCGGGTCTGCGGTGGTCATGATCTTGGTTGCCAGATCATCGGGCGCGGTGCCTGCGGTGATCTCGTTCATGCGCGTGGTCGTCAATTCAGTGATCAAGCGCCGGATCTTCGCCGCACTGACACGTGTTCTCTTGCGAAACATCCGTGGCATCCAGCGCGGCAGCGGTATGAATGCGGCAAGGTTCAGGATCGGCTGGCTGCGTTGGTAGGTCTTGAATTCGTCAAACACCTGCCGCGCCAGATGGTGTTCTATCGGGATCGAAAACAACGTGCGAAAGATGACGTCGGCAGCGGCGTGACTGGTCTCTGCCTCAATCTCGATCACCTTGCCATCATGTGCAGACAGCCGCGCGGCACAGGCTTCGGCAGCGTGCCACATGGCCGGAAACGTCTCTCTCAGGCGTCCGCCCTCAAACGCCGGGTCGATGATGCGGCGTTGGCGTTTCCAGGTTTCACCATTGGTCAGAAAAACCGAATTGCCCAACAGCGGGCGCAGACCTTCGCTGATGCGGTCAGATTTGGGAAAATCGTCAGGACGCTCTTTGAGCAGGGTCTTGATGATTTCGGGCTGGTTGATCATGTAGCTGCGAAAGAACGGCGTGCGAAACTCTGCCATCCAGGCGCGATAAAGCCGCGCAGGCTGGGCCGACAAAATGTCCTCGCGGAACAGCCGCAGATAGCGCAGGAGCGATACCTTGTCCGGCCTGCTGGTCGGTTTGGGCGGCAGCGTCACGCGGCAGCAACCGAAGTGAATTTGTTCACCGGTTTCTCGATCCGCGACTTGGATGCAACGCGGCCTGCGTAACGGTCGCCAAGGGTCAGCGGCCCGGCGGTGATGCGAAAATAATCATAGTCGCGTGGGCGGTCGAAGGCGCAAAGATACTGAAAATGGAGACGAAAAAACCGCCAGCGCAGTTCCTTCCAGCGCGCAGGACTAAGCGTCTGAGTGAAGGCCGCAGAGAACACCAGCGGCCATTTCTTATCCGCAGGTGCCACCCCCGAAACCGCCACCGGATCGCATAGCGCAAAGGCGCAGCCGTCACCGGGTGCGGTTACATCGACCCATGTCAGGTCGTCGCGCGCGCTGAGATATCGCAAATCGGCCCGCAAACGCTGTGCCTCCGGCAAGAAAGACACCATCGGCACCACCTGCCCCAGCGTCAGGAATGACAGCGCAGGTCCGTCCTTTGGCACCCTGCCCGACCTTATCAGATCCGACAGGATCGACACGCCCAGATGTGCGCCGGACGAATGGCCAACAACCAGCACTTCTTGCACGTTCGTGTGCAGCGCCGCTGCAATGTCATCGGCGAAAATCGCCATGCGCGTCTCAAGCTCTGGTGCATTGGCGCCGCGCGTCGCAGCGGAATAAGCATAATCGTGCATCAGGTAATAGGCGAAGAATTTTGCGTCTTTCTTCTTGAACCAGCGCAGCAGCGACACAAAAACGATTGCACCGCATATCAGCCCGAACACAGTGGCGGAGTAGGAAATTCCTGGCACGCTGCGCGCAGGCCAGACCGCACCGAATCCGATGTCGGCAAGCCATGCAACACCAGATGCCGCAACCCGGAACGCGAAAATTGCCAGCAGCAGTTGCACAAGCAACATTCCCACCGGATAAAGCGCCGCAATCACTGGCCCCTTGCGCAACCGCATCAAACGCCACAGCGCCCCGGTTGAGATATACACCCATGCGGTGCGGAAAAGTTGCACATAGGTGGCGGCTATTGAATTGCTCATGCTGGTGCGAACGATGTCAGACCAGACCAACACCTCCATCTCAACATCGACATGAGACTCGTCGATTACACTTTTGATATTCCAACCATAATTGCCCTTCGAAGCTTTCGGCTTCAGCGCAACCTCATAGCCCGATATCGCCGCCTGCCGCCCGGATTCCTTGCGGTAAAGCTCGCGGTAGCGGCGCGGATGAATGGGATCGTAACCGGGGATGTAGAATACCCGGCGACGTTTTACCTGTGCTGCGGCGGTATCTTGCATGCCGAACCTCTTGTCTCAGACCCCACCCTAACGCGGATTCTGGGCAAGAGTAAGGCGTCAGCCGAACGTGGAAAGCACTGGAAAAGTCTCAAGCAGCCAGAAAGACAGCGTTGTGAAAGCGCCAGTCAAAAGCGCCAGTCCCACCAACAGCAACAGACCGCCCATAATGCGCTCAATCAGCCGCATATGCGGTTTGATCCGGTTCATCAGCCCCATCGCGCGCGTGATGAACATCGCTGCGAGCAGAAACGGAATGCCGAGCCCTGCCGCATAGATACCCAACAACAGCGTACCACGGCTCACGGACGCCTCAGAGGCTGCAATGGACAGGATCGCGCCCAGTTGCGGGCCAATGCAGGGCGTCCAACCAAAGGCAAAGGCTAGACCAAGCACATACGCGCCAAAGCTTGAGCCGCCCTTGTCCCCGGCATCAAGCCGCGCTTCCTGATCAAGGAAAGGAATGCGGAAAACGCCAAGGAAGTGCAGTCCGAAGACAATCACGACAACACCTGAGATACGCGAGAAAAGCACCTGATTTTGCAAGAAAAAAGCGCCAAATGCCGACGCGGTGAACCCAAGGAGCAGGAACACCGTGCTTAGCCCCATTACGAAAAACAGCGCCGCCACGATGGCACGTCTGCGTGCGCTGGCGGTGTCGGACATGTCATTCAGGGAAACGCCGCTCATATAGGCCAGATAGGGCGGCACGATGGGCAGAACGCAGGGCGAAAGAAAGCTCACAACCCCGGCAACCAGGGCGATGATCATGGCAGGCAACAGACCTGCGTCGATGAGGCTGATTTCAAACATGGCTCTGGCATAGCCTGCGTGTCCACAGACGTCACGTCCCGATGTCGCGACATCGGGTCACAAGGCTGTGGACGGGGTGTAACATCTGGATTATCTGCACGTCATGATAACCGAAGATCTGGATGCCACCGGCCTGCTGTGCCCTTTGCCCGTGCTGAAGGCGCGTAAGCGGTTACAAGCGCTGCAGACAGGCGATCTTTTGCGCCTGCGCACCGATGACCCTGCCGCCGTGATCGACGTTCCGCATTTCTGCGCCGAGGCGGGGCATGCCGTGGTCGAGACCCATCAGGACCTCGACGTGCATATCTACCTCATTCGCAAAGGCGGCTGACGAAAAAGGCAGGCCCTGAGACCTGCCTTCTGCGTTGCAATTTCTATTGCTTCAGCCGCCGAGCGACCACCACCCCTTGCGCTTTGACTTTGCCTTGGCTGGCTTCGCTTCGACAGCGGGTTCCGGGTTATTGGCCGGTTCAGGTGCTGGCTTCGGCGCTGGTTTCGGCGCAGGCGCGGGGTCTTGCATCGCTGGCTCAGGCGCAACTTCTGCTGCCGGCGCTATTTGCTCTGGCATAGTTTCAGGCGCCTGCACTACCGGTTCAACGGCCGCCTCCGGCACGGGTACGGGCGCGGCTTGGGCTGCCTGCTCAGGCTCAGATGCTGGGGCAACCTTCGGCTTTGCGCGGCTTCGGGTAGTCTTGGGCTTGGGCTTTGCCGCTTCATCATCTGGCGCAGCGTCGGCACCTTCAGCGGGTTGTTCCACTTTGGGTTTGGCGCGCGAACGTGTCGACTTGGGCTTTGCCCCACGCTTGTCGTCCGAATCTTCCTTGGTGTCAGTGACTTTCACGTCGGCGGTGCCAGAGGCTTCTGCCACGGCTGGTTCGGCTTTCGGCTTTGACGTCGTGCTGCGTGAACGGCTGCGCGATGTGGGCTTGGGCTTGGTATCGTCGGCCTCGGATTCGGCCGCGACCTTTTGGTGCGAAATCGGCTTGGCGCCGTTTGTCAGCGCCTCATCGTCACCATTATCGTCGTCACCGTTTTCATCATCGCCATTTTCGTCATCGCCGTTTTGGTCATCACCCTGGCCATTGTCATTTCCGGACCGGCCCCGGCCACCACGGCTGCGGCGCCGACGACGTTTGCGCTTGGGTTTGCCGTCGCTGTCACCGTCGCCCTGTGCATCATGGCCGTTGCCATTGCCATTCGCCTGCTGGCGATTGTCCTCAGCGGCCTCTTCTTCTTCCTCGTCGTCTTCGGTATCCGCCTCATCCTCATCTATCTGATCCATCAGCGATGTATCTACGGACACCACGTGCGCCGACGGTGGCGGGACCACGCGTGTCGCTGTCTTGAACTTATCAAGACTAAAGTCCGGACTGATCAACGCAGGGTCGCCTTCGATCCGCACCGAAAGGCTGTAGCGTGCCTCGATATGCGCAATATGTTCGCGCTTTTGGTTCATCAGGAAGTTGGCGATCCCAACCGGGCAGCGCACCAGTACCTCGCGCGAACGGCGGCGTGTGCCTTCTTCTTCGATCTGACGAATGATCGACAGGGCAAGGTTGTCGTCGGAACGGATCAGACCGGTGCCGTGGCAAGCCTGACAGGGCTGCGTCGTCGCCTCGATCATGCCGGGGCGCAGCCGCTGGCGCGACATTTCCATAAGGCCAAAGCCCGATATGCGCCCGACCTGGATGCGCGCGCGGTCGGTCTTGAGCTTGTCTTTCATGCGCTTTTCAACGGACGCGTTGTTCTTACGCTCGTCCATGTCGATATAGTCGATCACAATCAGCCCGGCGAGGTCGCGAAGACGCAATTGGCGCGCCACTTCGTCTGACGCCTCCAGATTGGTCTTGAGCGCGGTCTGCTCGATCGAGCCTTCTTTGGTCGCCCGTCCTGAGTTGACGTCGATTGCTACCAGAGCTTCGGTCACACCGATCACGATATAGCCGCCCGACGGCAACTGCACCGTGGGGTTGAACATGCCTGACAGGTAGGCTTCTACTTGATACCGCGCAAACAGCGGCAGGTTTTCACTGTAGAGTTTCACGTTCTTTGCGTGGGACGGCATGATCATCTTCATGAAGTCCTTGGCAATGCGGTAGCCGCGTTCGCCCTCCACAAAGACTTCGTCGATGTCGCGGTTGTAAAGATCGCGGATCGACCGCTTGATCAGGTCGCCTTCTTCGTAAATTTTCGCGGGCGCGATGGATTTCAGCGTCAGTTCGCGGATTTGTTCCCACAAACGCTGAAGGTATTCATAGTCGCGTTTGATCTCTGCCTTTGTCCGCTTCGCGCCTGCGGTGCGTACGATCAGGCCGGCACCGGTGGGCACCTTGATTTCGTTCGCAATTTCCTTCAGCTTTTTGCGGTCCACAGCATTGGTAATCTTGCGGCTGATGCCGCCACCGCGCGCGGTATTGGGCATCAAAACACAGTAGCGACCGGCCAAAGAAAGATAGGTGGTCAGCGCGGCACCCTTGTTGCCACGTTCTTCTTTGACGACCTGCACCAGAAGGATCTGCCGGACCTTGATGACTTCCTGGATCTTGTAGCGGCGTGGACGCGGCTTGCGGATCGGGCGAATGTCCTCGCTGTCGTCCTCCTCGGCTACGGATTCGATGCTGTCATCCTTGGCTGCAGCATCAGGTTCGATGGCATCGTCGTTGTCTGTCGACGTCTCATGATCGTCGTCGTTGGGTTCTTCAACCGGCGTCTCTGCGACCCGCTCCATAGGAGACGAGCCTTCGTCATCATCCAGATCGACAGTTTCCATACCCGCGATTTCAGCGCTGGACGTGGTAACGTCATCGCTGTTGACGTCCTCTGCTTTGGGCTTGCTGCGGCTGCGCGACCGGGACCGCGAAGAGCGTTTGGGCTTTTCGTCGTCGTCGTCCTTGGCCGCCTGTGCCTCGACAAAGGCGCGTTCTTCTTCCAACAGCGCCTTACGGTCGGCCACCGGGATCTGGTAATAATCAGGATGAATCTCTGAAAACGCCAGGAAACCATGACGATTTCCGCCATAATCCACAAACGCCGCCTGAAGTGACGGCTCAACCCGTGTCACTTTAGCGAGATATATATTGCCAGCTAGCTGGCGCTTGTTTTCCGATTCAAAGTCGAATTCCTCAACCTTGTTTCCGTCGACCACAACCACGCGCGTTTCCTCGGCGTGGGTGGCATCGATAAGCATTTTCTTAGGCATAGATCCATTTTGCACAACAGCGCGGCCATGCTCCCAGGGGGAGCGATGGGCCGGGGGATGTGTCTTGTAAGGGCGATTTGCGACGCGGCAGCGACGGGGCCCTGTGGGGCCCTCAATCCTATGCTCGTGGCTTCTGCGCGCGTCATCGCGGTTCTTCTCCGACGCAAAAGACGGCGTAACCGGCTGTTGCATCCATTAAATACTGCGATATTGCGGGCACTTGGCCTTTAATCCGTCAGCGGTTCTTCGGCCATTGCTGGCCCAATCGGTCCGTCCCGCACCCCAATCCGAGGCCGCAGAGACAGCGAAACTCTTAAAAGGCGAAACTGACACATTTACGCATCACCGCCTGCTCTGACAGTTAAAGGCAGCATGGGGTAAATGACAATGGTCAATCGCAGCGACTGGGGGCAATCGCGCCAAATTACCAGCATCGCTTGACAAGAACCCTGCGCTTGGGAACATTCGCCGTCGTTGCGTCTTCTGCGCAATGCAGATTCACCTTGTCAGAGGCCGCAGTTGCCGCCGCCATCCAAAGGAATTGTCCATGCGCCCATCGTTCTCCATTGCCCTGCTTCTAATCCTGCCCGCACTTGCGGGGTGTGACGAAGTGGCGGTCGCAGGCGACCCCGTGGCGTTGGCCGAAGTACGGGCCCAGAAGAATTGTATCAGCGCAGTAGAGAACCATACCGGGGTCGCTGGCGGTGTGATCAATCGGACGATCCCGATCGTAGAAACCGGCCAGTACATCATTGATCTTCCGAACACGCCGTCATGGACCTGCTATGTCGATGAAATGGGCACGGCACGGCAGCTGATTGAGACCCGTCTGGGCACAGCTGCCGCCTGAACGGCCGCGGTCAGAGGTAATCTGACCGCTGCAATCCATATTTTGCCATCTTTTCGTTCAATGTACGGCGCGGCAGGCAAAGCTCGTCCATAACGCTGGCGATAGAGCCCTTGTGGCGACGCATGGTGTTGTCGATCAACATCCGCTCGAACGCCTCGACGTATTCCTTCAACGGCTTGCCTTCGGTTGTCATCACCGGCTGCATGTCCTCGTGGTCCGACATCAGCAGCGACGCAATCGTTCCAGACCCACGTCGCGACTGAAGCACTGCGCGTTCGGCGACATTGATCAACTGACGCACATTGCCGGGCCAGGGCGCCTGCAACAGCTGCGCTGCCTCCTGTGCGCTGACCTGTGGCGCCTCACAGCCATATTCATCTGCAAACTGATCCGACAACCGCGTGAACAATGTCAGGATATCCTCGCCCCGTTGCCGCAAGGGCGGCACGGTGATGCGCAGCGCCGCAAGCCGGTAAAACAGATCTGAACGCAACGCATCCTCGGATGTGCGCCCAGCCTCCTGCAAGTTGGAGATCGCGACAATTCGCGTCTCCGCCGGTGTGCCTTGTTCGTTGATGACGCTCAGCAGCCGCGCCTGAAGCGATTCCGACAACGCCTCGATGTCTTCCAGCACCAGCGTGCCGCCACGCGCTTCTTCGATGGCGGGCAGTTGCGCGTCCTCAGGCTGCATCGGTCCGAACAGCCGCTTTGACAGCGCGTCCTCTTCCAATGCACCACAGCTGACCAGCACAAACTTTTTGCCCGCACGGCTGCCGACGGCATGCAGCGCATGGGCCACCAGCGTCTTGCCGGTGCCGGTTTCGCCGTCAATCAGCACATGACCGTCAGCCTGCCCCAGATCAAGAATATCCTCGCGCAGCCGCTCCATCACCGGGCTCTGGCCAATCAGCTTTTTCATCAGCTGGCCACCATCGCTCAATTCGCGGCGCAATGCGCCGTTGTCCATCACCAGACGCCGGGCGCTGGTGGCCTTCTTGGCCAACTCAGACATCCGGTCCGGGTTGAAAGGTTTTTCCAGAAAATCAAACGCACCGACGCGCATGGCCTCTACGGCCATAGGCACATCGCCGTGACCTGTAATCATGATCACCGGTAGCGCGCTGTCGCTGCCCATCAGCTTTTTAAGGAACTGCATCCCGTCCATTCCCGGCATCTTGATGTCCGAGATGACGATACCGGGGTAATCCGGCCCCAGCTTTTTCAACGCATCTTCCGCGCTGGCGAAGGTTTCGGTATCATAGCCCGATAGGGCCAGCCATTGGCTGATGGACTGACGCATGTCCTGTTCATCATCCACGATCGCGATTTTCATTGCCTGTGCCATCGTTGTTTACTCCGCCGCCTGTGTGGTCGGCTCTGCGCCCTTGATGGGCAATTGCATTTCAAACACCGCGCCGCCGGACTGGCCATTGCGCGCAGTCAGTCTTCCGCCAAGGTCGTTCACGATACCCGAGGAAATCGCCAGCCCCAACCCCACACCGTCACCCGGTTGCTTGGTCGTGTAGAATGGTTCGAACAAAGCATCCAGATCCTCAATTCCCGGACCGTTGTCCCGAACAGTCAATGTCGCGGTTTCGCCCGCCGAAAGGATAATCTCAACCTGCGGGTTACGTTCCGATTTGGTGGCATCCAATGCGTTGCGCAAGAGGTTGACAAGAACCTGTTCAATCCGCATCCGGTCGCCCATCACCATCACCGGCTCATCGGGCAAAATGCGGCTGATCTGGACCTGACGCTGGCGCAACTGCGGCTCCATCATCGACAGACTGGAGGCAAGCGCCGCGCCGACATCCACCGGCGAAAACGCGTGTTGCCCTTTGCGGGCATAGCTTTTGAGCTGCCGGGTGATTGCGCCCATCCGCTCGATCAGGTCGTCGATCCGCCCAAAAGAAGACAGCGCCTCGTCCAGCCGGTTGCGCCGCATCAACAGGCGCGCGCCCGCAAGATAGGTTTTCATCGCGGCCAACGGTTGGTTCAATTCATGGCTGACCGCCGCTGACATTTCGCCCAAGGCTGCCAGCTTGCTGGATTGCTCAAGCGTCTGTTCAGCCACAGCAAGCGTTTCCTGCACCCTTTTGCGCTCGGCGATTTCCCGCTGTAGCGCCAAGTTCAGTGCGCGAAGCTTTGCCGATTCGCGTTGAAACAGCGCCAGTCGCCCCGCCGTGCGCCTGCTGAGCGCGTAAAATGTCAGGGCAAGAAGGATCGCAAATCCCATAACTTCAAGCGCGAGCACGCCGTTGACCCGCTCGCGCACCGACTCGTAAGTGGTGTAGCTGGTCATGCGCCAGCCCCGGAATGGAATGCGATTTTCCAGCCGCATCACAGCCTCACCTTGCAGGTAGGCATCCGGTGGCAGGGCCGTCCAGTCGGCGGTCGCCTGAATCGCCCGCTCGATGGCGCTTTGTGGGGTGTGATTGGCCAGCGCCTCCGGCTCTGTCAGGCCGCGCCAGCGCGGCGCAGTTGCCAGAATGATTTCACCGGCACTGTTGATCACAATGACCGCATCCGAAATGCCTGCCCAGGCGCGCTCGAATTTTTGCAGATCCACTTCGACCGCGATCACGCCCAGCGTGGTGCCCCCGTCCTGTATCCGGCGCGAATACAAAAACCGGTACCCGCCCTGATCGCGCGGTATCACGCTAAAGATCGTGGCATTTGATCGGATGGCGTCAACGAAATAAGGCTCAGACTTGTGGGCTGATCCCAGACGGTTGCGGTCCGTGGCAGCCACAGTGCGCCCGTCAATATCAAACAGCATCAGCGACGCCGCGCCAATCTCTTCCACAAATGAGATAAGGCGTTGCGTTGAAAGTGAATAATTTGCCGACTGCAAAGCACTGATCAACGTGGGGTCGCGGGCCAGAAGCTGCGGCACAATGGCGTTCTGGCGCAATTCAGCCAGCAAGTTACCGCTGTAAAGCGCGATCCGCAGCTCTGCCCGGTTTCGCGTGCTGTCGGTAAAGCGGTCCGTCAGCAGCATGTTCGTCACCGAAATGGTGATCACCGCCAGGATCATCAGCAAACCAATGGCCAGTCGTACCCGCCAGGATACGATCAGGGTATTTTGTGGGTCTGCAGTTTCTACCATGCGGCCAATCTACGCCCGAGGGGGCGCACGCTCAAGTCACGCCGTGGCCAACGCGCCCGTCAATGCGCGAAAGAGCGCTGCACCATCGGTGCCGCCATGTCCCGCATCAGACGCCCGTTCGGGGTGCGGCATCATCCCCAACACACGCCGGTTTTCTGACAGGATACCCGCGATATTGGCCAGCGCGCCGTTTGGGTTGTCTGTATAGCTGAAAGCGATGCGATCCTCGGCCTGCAACCGCGCAATCGTGTCTGGGTCAGCAAAGTAATTGCCGTCATGATGCGCAATCGGGATATTGATCACGTCGCCCGCGTCATATCCGCAAGTGTAATCGCTGGCCGAGGTCTGCACCGTAAGCGCAACCGTTTTGCAGATGTATTTCAGGCCCGCGTTGCGCAACAATGCACCGGGCAGCAGGCCGGTTTCTGTCAGCACCTGAAATCCGTTGCAGATTCCCATGACATAGCCGCCGCGTCCGGCATGCACCGCAACGCCTTGACAGATCGGGGAATTGGCCGCGATCGCGCCGCATCGCAGGTAATCACCATAGGAGAAACCACCGGGAATCCCCACGATATCAACGCCCTGCGGAAGCTCGCTGTCTTTGTGCCAAACCATCGAGACCTTGGCGCCTGCGGCTTTGAACGCCACCGCAAGGTCGCGGTCACAGTTTGATCCCGGAAACACGATGACCGCTGCATGCATCAGCCCATCTCCACCGAGTAGGATTCGATCACCGTGTTCGCCAGCAGCTTTTCGCACATTTCGGTCACATCTGCCTGGGTGCTACCCTCAGTCAGATCCAGTTCAATCACCTTGCCCTGGCGAACGCCGTTGACGCCTGCAAACCCCAGCGCGCCAAGGGCATGGCGCACGGCCTCGCCCTGTGGGTCGAGCACTCCGTTTTTCAGCATCACATGAACCCGTGCCTTCATGGCCCCGCACTCCCCTGCCTTGTCTTCATTCTTGCTTTGACCGGGCGCAATCTTAGTTGATCAGCGTCGGTTTGGTGATCGGTGTCGATGTCTTGGGCATCACACCCAGACGCTTGGCGACTTCGGTATAGGCATCGGTTAGCGATCCCAGATCGCGCCGGAACACGTCCTTGTCCAACTTCTGGCCGGTCTCGATGTCCCAAAGGCGGCACGAATCCGGGCTGATTTCATCCGCAACGATCAAACGCTGGAAATCGCCGTCATAGACGCGACCAACCTCGATCTTGAAATCAACAAGCCGGATACCGACAGCCATCATGACGCCGGACAGGAAATCATTGACCCTAAGCGCGAGGCTGAGGATATCCTCCATGTCCTGCTGTGTGGCCCAACCAAAAGCGGCGATGTGTTCTTCGGTCACCAGCGGATCACCCAGCGCGTCGTCTTTATAGCAATATTCAACAATCGGCCGCGGCAACTGTGTGCCTTCTTCGATTCCCAGCCGTTTGGACATCGACCCGGCAGCATAGTTGCGCACGATGATTTCTAGTGGGATGATCTCGACTTGTCGCACCAGTTGTTCGCGCATGTTCAGACGGCGGATGAAATGGGTCGGCACACCGATCTGGTTCAGCCCGGTCATGAAAAATTCGCTCAGGCGGTTGTTAAGCACGCCTTTACCTTCGATGACGTCTTTTTTCTGCGCGTTAAAGGCGGTGGCGTCGTCCTTGAAATACTGCACGATCGTTCCCGGTTCCGGGCCTTCATACAGTATCTTTGCCTTGCCTTCATAGATCTTCTTGCGCCGCGCCATCAGGTCTCTTTCCGCAGGGGGGCCGGAGGGTATCCCCCGCCCGTTGCGCATCTCATAGTCCAACCATAGGGTCCCTGCAAGCATGCCAGCCCCTTGCACAATGCCAATCAGACCCGCATATCTGGTGCAAAGACACCCATTCCAACCGGAGAGCCCACATGAGCACGTTCAACGACCGCGAAAATGCCTTTGAGAACAAATATGCGCACGATGCGGAAATGCAATTCAAGGCAGAAGCACGGCGCAACAAGTTGCTGGGTCTATGGGCCGCGGATTTGATGGGCAAAACCGGCACCGATGCCGCCGCCTACGCAACCGAGGTCATCAAAGCCGACTTTGAAGAGGCCGGCGACGAGGATGTCTATCGCAAGGTATCTGGCGATCTGGGTGACAAGGCCGATGAGGCGACAATCCGTGGCAAGATGATGTCATTGATGGCCGAGGCGAAGGCCCAGTTGATGGCAGAAATCAAGTAAGTTCAAAGACTTTTAACCCGAATTCGATCTAATTTGAACGCAGCTTTCAGGAAATGGGAGCTGCGTTTCGCCGTTCAACAAGCGCACGTTAATCGCATGACCACACCCCGCAGGGTAAATTGCCTCAGATTTGCGGGGGCATGGGATGACAGATACGGGTTTAATGGCAAGTCGCCGCATGCGCAGGGCGATGCAGGCGGTGGTTGGGCTGTCCATCGCCGGGGGATGTCTTTGGCTCACGGCGGGTCATCTTGAGGCCCTGACCGCAGACACCTTGCGCGGAAAGATCACTGACCAGACCGCCGTTCAAACAGGTCTGGCAGTGTGTTGCTGTCTGATCAGCTTCTGGGCGGTCGGTCGGTATGATACCGTCGCGCACCGGCACCTTGGGACGGGCGTAGATGTGCACCGGGCGCGTATTTCCGGCACCGTCGCTGTAGCGTTGGCGCAAACGTTGGGTCTGGGGGTGTTCACAGGCGCACTGGCACGTTGGCGGATGCTGCCGGAACTCAGCCTGCCAACCGCGATGCGGCTGTCCGGATTTGTCAGCCTTTCATTCATCATCGGCTGGGTCTTCGTGACCGCGCTTGTGTGCGTCCTGTTCGGAGCACCCGGTTGGGCGCGGCTTGCAAGTATTGTGGTTCTTGTGCTGCTCCCCTTCAGCCTTGCAGCGCTATTCTGGTTCCCGATTGTGACGCTTGGCATGTTATCGCTTCAAATGCCGAGCCTGCCAGCTTGCGGCGCGATCCTGTTCTGGACAGCGGTTGATACCACGGCTGCGGCAGCAGCACTCTGGCTGTTGATCCCGATGCCGGATCTGGCGTTTGCCCCATTTCTTTCGGTGTTCCTGCTCGCACTTGGGGCCGGCCTGCTGACCGGTACGCCCGGCGGCGTCGGCCCTTTTGAGCTTGCGCTGCTATCGCTGTTGCCCACGATCCCCGTGGTGGATCTGATGGCCGGTGTGGTTGTGTTTCGCGTGCTCTATTATGCGGGGCCTGCCGTGCTGGCCATGGTTGCGATGCGTTGGCCACTCAGGCATCGCGCACCCCCTGCCCCGCCGCCCCTGCCCGCGCTGGCCGTATCACCGCGCGCCGAGGTCGCGGTGATACGTCAGAACGGTGGCTGGATCATGCCCTTTACGCAAGGGGCGGTTCCGTCTGGCCGACCGGTCAGACGCTGACCGCATTGTTCGATCCGGTTTCGGGGCAAAGCCAGGATATGCTTGCCGCATTGCGTTTATCGGCAACCCGCAGCAACCGTGTTGCGTGCGTTTACAAATGCACTGCCCGCACTGCTGTCGCGGCACGGCGGGGTGGCTGGCATGTGACACATGTTGCGGACGAAGCGGTCCTCACCCCAGCCCGTTTCGACCTGCAGACACCGGCCCGCCGCAGCCTGCGGCGCAAACTGCGCCATGCACAAAAATCGGCAATCACGATTGTGTCGCCATCTGCCGACCACCTGCCGCTGCATCACCTTACTGCCATAGATGCCGATTGGCTGGCCCGCAACGGCACCGCGCGCACCGGAACGATGGGACACTTCTGTCCTGAGTATATTGCGGACCAGCGCGTATTTGTTGCTTTCAAGGATGCCCGGCCCGTGGCTTTCGTCAGTTTTCATCACAGCGCGCGTCAATGGTGTCTTGATCTGATGCGCAGCACGCACGATATGCCCGATGGCACCATGCACGCCTTGATTTGCGCCGCATTGGTCAAGGCGCATTTGGAAGGCGCGCTTACTCTCAGCCTTGCCGCGACGACCGCTTGCCCGGATCCGCAGTTGGCCTGGATGCGTGCGCTTTTTCAGCGGATCAGCATACGTAATGGCAGTCCGGGCCTGCGCCAGTTCAAATCCAGCTTCGCACCACGCTGGCAGCCGCTTTATGCTGCGGCGCCCAATCTGACCTCACTGGGTCTGGCGTTGGCTGACATCGCCCGCGCGGTGCACCTTCCGACGCCTCGGACCTGTGCCGCACCTCATGAACAACATGAAGAATATGAGCTTGCCCTGTCGAAAGCTTCGTGAGAACACCTCCCACTTATCCTTTTTTGCGGAGCTCATCTGATGTCCAACCCCCTCACTGACCTGCTTGCGCAGCGCG
>JAGXHC010000274.1 GCA_024636405.1 Sulfitobacter sp.
ACAAGGGGCTGGGCGGGCCGATTACTCTGCCGGGTCACGATATGAAGCTGGGGCGCGGGGGCATCCGTGAAATCGAATTCTTCACCCAGACCCGGCAGTTGATTGCCGGCGGACGTGACCGTGATCTGCGCGTGCGCGGCACCTGTGCGGGTCTGGCGGTGCTTGCGGAAAAGGAATGGGTGCCTGCCGATGTCGCTGCGACCCTGACCGACCACTACATTGCCCACCGCACCGTGGAGCATCGGGTGCAAATGGTGCAGGACGCCCAGACCCATCTACTGCCCGAGAGTGATGATGGATTTGAACGGCTGGCCTGCATGATGGACCGTGACGCGCAGGATCTGCGCGCCGACCTGCATGCGCGGCTCAGAGAGGTGCATGAGCTGACCGAAGGCTTCTTTGCAGCCTCGCGCGAACCCGCAGTGACCAAATCAGAGCCCAGCGCGCATGCGTTCGATGCCGCTGTGATTGATCGCTGGTTAAGCTATCCTGCGCTGCGCAGCGCCCGCGCGGCAGAATTGTTCCAGCGGCTGAAGCCCGATTTGCTGGCGCGGCTTGCGCAGGCGTCAAAACCGGATGAAGCGCTGTTGGCCTTTGACGGCTTTCTGGCGGGGTTGCCTGCGGGGGTTCAGCTTTTTTCGCTGCTCAAGGCCAATCCGCAACTGGGTGATCTGCTGATCGATATCGTGAACACCTCTCCGGCACTGGCGACGCATCTGTCGCGCAACGCAGGCGTGTTTGATGCGGTTATCGGCGGTGATTTCTTTTCCGATTGGCCGGGGCAGGCAGGGCTGCGTGCCCTGCTGGAGGAACAATTGGCCGGCGAGCCGGACTATGAAACCCGCCTTGACGGCACCCGACGCTGGGCGCGTGAATGGCACTTTCGGGTTGGCGTTCACATGTTGCGCGGCCTTACGGATGCGGCCACGGCGGGCGCACAATACGCTGATTTGGCGCGCGCGGTCTTGGGCGCGCTCTGGCCTGTGGTGGTGGACCAGTTCGCCACCCGCCACGGCCCGCCGCCGGGGCGCGGTGCGGTGCTGCTTGGCATGGGATCGCTGGGGGCAGGGCGTCTGACAGCGACCAGCGATCTTGATATGATCGTGATCTATGATCCCGCCGATGACGATACATCCACTGGCCGACGTCCGCTGCCCGCGCGGCTTTATTATGCGCGGCTGACGCAGGCGATGATCACCGCCATGACCGCGCCAATGGCGCAGGGCAAGCTTTATGACGTTGATATGCGTCTGCGGCCATCGGGCAATCAGGGGCCGGTGGCGACCAGTATCGCCAGCTTTGAAAGCTATCAGATGGAACAGGCATGGGTCTGGGAACATCTTGCGCTGACCCGCGCGCAGGTGATTGCAGGGCCCAAAGATCTGGCCGATGACGTCGAAGCGTTGCGCCGTCGCATCCTGACCACCAAGGGGGCAGCCGACAAGGTGCTTCCCGAGGTGGCAGATATGCGCGCCCGCATCGCATCGGCCAAAACCGTTGTCAGCCTCTGGGACGCCAAGATCGGGGCAGGCCGGTTGCAGGATATTGAATTGCTGGGGCAGGCGGGGGCGTTGATCGCGGGGCAGGCGGCACGCGATATTCCGGCGGGTCTTGCCGCTGCGCGGACTGTCGGCGTGATCAGCGCAGACGATGAAGAAACCCTGGCGCAATCTTATGCCCGGTGCTGGACCCTGCAATGCGCGACACGGCTTTTGTCGGCACATGTTCTGGACGCCGACACGCTGGGCCAGGCCGGGAGCGCCTTTCTGTGTCGGATGCTGGAACGCGACAGCCTGAATGCGGTTGCGGCGCGGATGCAGCAGTGCTCGGCGCAGGCGGACCGTATTATCACGCAGGCGCTTGCCGCGCCTGTTGCATCTAAAAAGGACACCGACCTATGAAAAAGGGCACCCCGGATGACCCCAAGGGGTTGATCTACGAATCCTACCGCATTGATGGCATCACTCTGTCGGAATGCCGGACGATCTTTCTGGATTGGGCGCTTAGCCTGCCGCTGGGAATGGATACGTCGGCCACGATCCGCCGCCTGCTGGAAGTTGATGCAAAGAATGCAGCCGATCACCCGATGACGCAGGTATTGAATGAAGGGCTGATCACCATGACAAACCCGCGCCGTCGCGGCGGATGGCGCAGCCGAAACCGCGACTGAGCGCGCCAGCAATCTGCGCGCTGCGGTTCACCCCCGCCTGTTTCATGGCCGCGATGACGCACAATGGCCCCGCCAATACGCGCATTTGGGCTCAAACTCGCCGCATTTCTCCATCAAATTGTTCTCAAGTAATCAACAGGGCCACACCGCTGGTCCGGAACGAGGACATTATGACTTCTGTTAAGCTGATCGCCGCCCTTGGCCTTGTCGCCGTCGTATCCGCATGTGGCTCCGTCGATATTGCCAGCCGGAACGCCACTTTTGAAACCACCCCATTCGCCATCGGTGCACCTGCGGCCACGCCACAGCATGCGGTCCAGTCGCAATTGCCGAAATCAATGTCGGTCGCACAGATCAACGTTTCCGTGCCGCGCAGTCTGACCACTTCGGAGGCAAACGTCTATTACCCGCGTGCCGATATCGTCTGGCGCGGTGACAGCATCGGTGACCGCCATCAGCAGATCCAGTCGATCTTCGAGACAGCATTGGCAGCCGGCACAAGGGATCTTGCCGGAGAGACACCGGTTGTCCTTGATGTGCAGATCGTGCGGTTTCATTCGGTCACGGAAAAGACCCGCTATACCATCGGCGGCGTACACAACATAAAATTCAACCTCACGGTCCGCGATGCAACAACCGGCGAGGCGCTGGCGCCCACCCGTCTGGTCGAAGCCAACCTTGACGCTTTTGGCGGCAAGCAGGCGATCGCGGCAGAGCGCAACGGCCAGACCCAAAAGGTCCGCATCACAGGCTTTCTGGGGCAGGTGATCCGCAGTGAACTGGCCAAGCCCGCGGCGGCTCCGGCTGTCAAACGTCAGGCTTTGCTGTCGGCGCGCAAAATCTGAGCTTTCGCCACCGCGCGGAAAGGATTAGAGGGGGCGCTATGACAGCGCCCCTCACCCCATCCGCCTCACCCGTTTCCGACATGCCGGTCATCAGACTGCTGCCCAAGGCGAATGCCCGTGCCATCCGGCATGGGTTTCCTTGGGTCTATGCAAACGAATTGGTCACGGACCGGCGCACCCGCGCGCTTGCCCCCGGCACGCTCGCGCGGCTCGAGGACGAAGCGCGCCAGCCCATGGGTGTGGTCGCGGTCAACACCAACAGCAAGATCATTGCGCGCATGCTTGATCAAAATGCCGAGGCAGTGATCGACCAGTCGTGGCTGGAGGCGCATCTGACCCGCGCGCTGGCCCTGCGCAGCCAGCTTTATGACGCGCCCTTCTACCGGTTGGTCCATGCCGAGGCTGACGGCCTGCCCGGTGTTGTGATCGACCGCTTTGGCGATACCTGCGTTATTCAACCCAACGCCGCTTGGGCAGATGTGATGATCGAACAGATCACGGCTGCACTTGTTGCGGTCACAGGCGTGAGCAATGTTCTGAAAAACGCAGGCGGGCGCACCCGTGCGCTGGAAGGTCTGGACGATGTAAGCATGGTGCTTGCCGGCGCTGCCCCTGAGAGCGCGATCAAAGTATCAATGAACGGGGCCACCTATATGGCCGATGTTCTGGGCGGCCAGAAAACGGGCCTGTTCTATGACCAGCGTCCGAACCACGCCTTTACCGCCAGCCTGTCGCGCGGTGCACGGGTGTTGGATATATTTGCCCATGTCGGTGGTTTTTCGCTTGCCGCGCTTGCCCATGGTGCCACATCCGCGCTTGCGGTGGACAGCTCCGCCCCCGCGCTTGAGCTGGCCGCGCAGGGGGCTGCGGCAATGGACATGGCTGATCGTTTTACCACACGTCAGGGCGATGCCTTTGACATGTTGACGGCGCTGCGCGCTGAAGGTGCGGAGTTTGACATCGTGATCTGCGATCCACCTGCCTTTGCCCCCGCCAAACCGGCAATGGAAGCGGGACTGCGCGCCTATGAAAAGATCGCGCGTCTGGCGGCGCCACTGGTGGCGGAAAACGGCATACTGGGACTGTGCTCCTGCTCCCATGCTGTTGATCTGCAACAATTCCGCACCGTTTCGGTGCGCGGGATCGGTCGGGCCGGACGGCGTGCGGCCCTGCTGCACACAGGCTTTGCCGGGGCCGATCATCCGCAACTGCCGCAACTGGCCGAAAGCGGCTATCTCAAATCGCTGTTCTTCCGCCTCTGATGCCACTGCGCATCGTCATTGATGCGTGCGTGCTCTATCCCACTGTGATGCGAGAAGTGGTTTTGGGTGCGGCGCGCGCAGGTGCGTTCATTCCGCTGTGGTCGGATCGAATTCTTGAGGAATGGGCACGTGCCGCGCGTAAACTGGGCGATCTTGGCGAGGTGCAGGCGCGCGCAGAGGTTGCGTTGCTGCGGACCAGTTGGCCTTGCGCCTGCGTGAATTGGGACGACACGGCGCTGGACCAGTTGTGGCTGCCCGACGCGGATGACCGGCACGTGTTGGCAGCGGCGATCGCGGGCGAGGCCAGCAGCATCATGACCCTCAACGCCCGCGACTTTCCCACCAGTGTTCTGGGCGGCCACGGGTTGACGCGGGTCGATCCCGATGCGTTTCTCTATGATTATTGGCAGGCAGATCCCGCGCCGATGACGCGGGTGGCAACGCAGGTGCTGAAAGAGGCGCGGCGGTTGTCCGGTGATGATTGGCAAATGCGCGCGTTACTGCGAAAATGCCGTCTGCCGCGGCTGGCCAAGGCGCTTGGCTAAGGTAATGTGATGGATAAAGAACGGCCCGTAGATAGCTGATTAAAATCAGCTTTCCCAGCGATCTTGCAGCCGTGACAGCGCGGCGATGCGTTCATCCGTTTTGGGATGGCTCATAAGCCAGGCGGGCGCGGTGCCGTGATTGCTTTGCGTAAGTGCTGTCTCTTATACACATCT
>JAGXHC010000275.1 GCA_024636405.1 Sulfitobacter sp.
GCACATAGGTGATCGTTTCGATGCCGCGGTGCGGGTGCCAGGGGAAACCTTTTTCACAATCTTCCGGCCGCTCATTGCGAAAGTCATCGAACAGCAGAAACGGATCCAACTCACTTGGGTCCTGAAAGCCGAAGGCGCGGTGCAGTTTGACGCCGGCGCCTTCCACCGTGGGAACGGCGCGGCGGGTCTCAAGGGTGGGTCTGAGGGACATATCGGTCTCCTTTTTTGTGTCTTTTAGAGAAATAGGATGCCTGGCGCGCCACCACAACGGCACACGTGCGAACCAAAACTGTGCAGCGGTGCACGCGGTGCATGGGTCCGCGTGATGCCAACGGCAATCTTGCAGGGCGTGCAGTTGGCGAAGGGTCGCAAACGGACGCGACGGGCGCATCAGGGCGGGGTGAAAACGCTGGGACATGGCAAGGGAGTGCATGACATGAAGGTTGGATTTGTCGGGTTGGGCAACGTCGGTGGAAAACTATCCGGGTCGTTGATCCGCAACGGCGTCGATGTGCAGGTTTTTGACCTTGACCCGGCTTTGGTCGCCGCGAAGGTTGCAGATGGTGCCGCGGACGGTGGCAGCCCCGCTCAGATGATGCAGGACTGCGACGTGGTCATCACCTGCCTGCCAAGCCCCGCCGCCTGTGCCGATGTCGTGGCCCAGTTGCTGCCCCACGCAGTCCCCGGCAAAATCTGGATGGAGATGTCCACCACAGACGCCGACCAGATCAAGGCCCACGCCGCCGCATTCATAGCAAAGGGCGCAGGGGCCGTGGATTGCCCGGTGTCCGGCGGGTGCCACCGCGCAGATACCGGCAATATCAGCATCTACGCAGGCTGCACCCGCGATACGTTTGACGCGGTGTTGCCAATCCTGACCCATATGGGACGGCGCATTCTGCATGTCGGTGATGTGGGTGTATCGAGCACGCTCAAGGTCATGACGAACTATCTGGCCACGATCAATCTGCTGTCGCTCTGCGAGGCTCTGACGGTGATGAAGGCGGCGGGTATGGATCTGGGCGTGACATATCACGCGATCTCAATGTCTTCCGGCACGTCCTTTGTGCACGAAACTGAAAGCCAACTGATCCTGTCTGGGTCGCGGGACGTCAATTTCACCATGGATCTGGTGCAAAAGGACATCGGACTGTTTCAGAAACTGGCGGACGACCACGGTGTTTCGCTGGAATTGTCGCCGCTGATGATCGAAATGATGACCGACGGCCAGGACCGGTTTGGCGTGCGTGCCCAATCCGACCGAATGATCGAAAGGCTGGAACAAGCGACCGGGCTGTCAATCACAGCCCCCGGTTTTCCGACGGAACTGGTGGATGATGAACCGGAAGAGCGCGGGCATGAAGTGGTTGTTACACGGTGACAGACATCCGCGAAAACCTTTTGGGAAATTCTGTATTGGCAATTGAAAAGAAATGAATATTCGAGAATTCAGACTGTATCCGCCGCGCCGCGCGGCCGTTTTCCTCTGACGCGAAAATTCCCGGTTTGCTCTGGCTGCGCAAGTCTTTAGAGGTCGCTGGGCAAACGCAGACCATGACGGGGGGTACGCGCGACCATGACATGCTGGTCAGACCTGGAAGCGGAACTGGACCTTTGGAGCCACGCGGGCGCCACGGCCACGATGTGGTGGCGCGATGATGATACCCAGGCCCCGACTGCGGAACTGGAACCGCTGCTTCGTCTGTCAGACAAATACGGCGTGCCGGTGCATCTGGCTGTGATCCCGGCGCAGATTGATCCGGGTTTGCGCAGTCGGTTGATGGCCTGCCGGGATGTCCATGTCCTTCAGCACGGGTTCGCCCATATCAACCACGAACCGGAAGGTGCGCGCGCATCCGAAATCGGTGAGCACCGGCACCTTGATGCGCAGTTGGACGATCTGCGCGAGGGATGGAAACGCTTGATGGCGGCTGATCTGCTCAATCTGGTGCCCGGCCTGGTGCCCCCCTGGAACCGGATTTCGGATGCCGCGTTGCGCGCTCTGCCGGGTCTTGGGTATCGGTTGTTTTCGTCAGAAGGCCCCACAACTCCCGATTTGGACATCCCCGATCTGACGCGCATTGATGGCCATGTTGATCCCATTCGCTGGAAACATGGCCGCCGGTTTCGCGGCCCGGACACGATGCGCGAATTGTTTGTCGAACACCTTGCGGCCCGCCGAACAGGACGCGCCATTCGGGACGAACCGACCGGCCTTTTGACGCACCACCTGCAAACCGGGGCAGATGCGTGGGCATTCATCGACGAACTTTTTGACCGACTTTCGCGGAATAGCGCGGTAAAATGGGTGCGGATGGCTGATCTTATTGAAAGAATTTAGGGGGACTCGCATGTTGGACGTGAGACACGCGCGCGCGGATGAACGCGACGAAATCGCAAACTTCATGAATGCATCCTTTCCCCGTGCCAAGTGGGGCTTGGACAAATGGCACGAATTGCTGGCCGGACGGTGGGCCGATCCCGAAGACCCCTATGCCATCATCGCGCGCAGTGGTGACACGCTGGTTGGGGCTTTGGGGCTGATCAGTGTGAACCGGCCCCTGGAAAATGGCGGTGTGGCCAAAACGCGCGGCATGACATCGTGGTACATGCAGCACGAACATCGCGGGGGCGGCATCGGCACGCGGATGATGGATCTGGCAACGTCCGATCCGGCAGTCACAATTACCAATCAGGGCAGCGCACCCAAGGCCGTTCCGGTGCTGGAACGCGCCGGACTGTCGGTGCTGGAAACGGAGCGGTTGTTCTGGAAGCGGCATCCGGGCGAGCCCACGCTGACAGTTCACGCTGATCCGCTGGCGCTGGGCGCGAAACTGAGCCCGCGAGACCGCAGCGTTCTCATGGCGCATCGGGGTCTCAACCTGACATCGGTGGCCGTTGAAACCCCGGACGGACTGTGTGTGATCGTATTTTCGGTAAAGCAGAAACGCGACGGGTTCAGCAGCTTTGGGGTGATGTATCTGGGCGACCGCGCCCTTTTTACCCGCCATGCGCGCGCCATAGCGGCCAGCGTTCTGAGAGCGGACGGTGATGTCATGGCGGTGGACAAGCGGTTCGTCACAGGCCGCGTTACACCAGACGAGACCGAGCCATTGGAGGTGCCGTATTATTATACCGCAGGGCTGGTGCAGCCTGCGGATATCGATCATCTGTTCTCCGAAGTGGTGTTGCTGGATATGAAGATCTACTGATCCGCGCGGATCAGCAGTTGGGCACGTTGACGGCCAATCCACCCAGCGACGTTTCCTTGTATTTCTCGGACATGTCCGCGCCGGTTTGGCGCATCGTTTCAATACAGGCATCCAGCGGCACCAAATGCGTGCCGTCGCCGCGCAGCGCCAGCGAGGCGGCTGAAACAGCCTTGATCGCGCCCAGACCGTTGCGCTCGATGCACGGCACCTGCACCAGTCCACGCACCGGATCGCAGGTCATGCCAAGGTGGTGCTCAAGCGCGATCTCGGCGGCGTTTTCCACCTGTTCGGGCGTGCCGCCCATCACGGCACACAGGCCCGCTGCTGACATGGCGGCCGCACTGCCGACTTCGGCCTGACATCCCGCCTCCGCACCCGAGATGGAGGCGTTGAATTTGACCAAGCCGCCAATCGCGGCAGCAGTCAGCAGAAAATCCTCGATGTGGTCTTCCGATGCGCCCGGCACATGGTCAAGGTAGTAGCGCAAGGTGGCGGGCATCACGCCTGCGGCCCCATTGGTCGGGGCGGTGACAACCTGACCGCCGGCGGCGTTCTCCTCGTTTACGGCCATGGCATAGACGATCATCCAGTCGTTGATGGTATGCGGCGCCTGCTGGTTCATGCCGCGCTCTGCCAGCAGGGCGTAGTGAATGCCCTTGGCGCGACGTTTCACATTAAGCCCACCGGGCAGGATGCCGCCCGTTTCCAGTCCCCGATTGATACAGTCGTTCATCACCTGCCAAAGCCGTTTCGATCCTTTGGCAAGGTTGTCGGCACCGCCACGGGATTCCTCATTGGCGCGTTTCATCTGGGCAATCGTCTTACCCGATTGTTTCGCCATTTCAAGCATTTCCGCCGCGGACTTAAAGGGGAAAGGCACCGGCGCGCCCGCATCGGTGTCCTTGCCCGCGGCCAGTTCGCCTTCGGTCATCACAAACCCACCGCCGATGGAATAATAGGTTTCGCGCAACACGACGTCGCCCTGCGCATCCGTGGCCCGCAACATCATACCATTGGCGTGGCCCGCCAGTTTGGTGTCATAGTCAAAGATCATATCGGTTTTGGGATCAAATTTCAGCGGCGGCAGCCCGTCCACCGTGATCTCATGGGTGTCGTGGATCGCCGTTAACACGGCCTCTGCACGTTCGGCGTCATAATCCTGCGGGGTGAATCCGGCCAGCCCAAGGACTGTGGCGCGGTCTGTCGCATGGCCCACGCCCGTAAAGGCAAGCGAGCCGTGCAGCGAGGCGCGCAACCCGGCAAACTGGAACGGTGAGGCGCGCATCTTATCAAGAAACCGCGCGGCAGCGACCATCGGTCCCATGGTATGCGACGAAGACGGCCCGACGCCGACCTTGAACATGTCGAAGACGGAGAGAAACATCAGGTGGCACTTCCTTCTGGGGGGCGCGGCAGTTGCGGCGCGGTAAAGGGGGTATCGCCCAGACCCTCGGCGCTTTGCAAGCAGGCTGTACAGGGCTGGGTTTCAAGCTGGGCACAAAGGCGGCGCAGTTCAGGAAAGGCTTCAATGTCGAACCAACTGCGGTCTGTCTCTGACGGATAAAGTGCAGGCCACCGCAGCAGCGCGGCAATATAAAAGTCCAGCACCGTCGGGTCCGGCGCCCCCAGCCAGTCAGGACGGGCAGCAGCGACAGTGTCCAGCGTGCGCAGGCTGGCATTGATCTGCGCATGAAGACCCGTGCGCAGGGCTTCATGTGCGGCAGGGTCCGAACCGATGTATTTTTCAGGGTAAAACAGCATCCGCTCCGCAGGGTGCAGGGTATTGGCAACAAAGAACAGCCATTTCAGGAACCCCCCGCGCGCCGGATGATCAGACGCCGGACCAAGCCCGCCATGGGTGTCCGCCAGCCAGAGCAGGATTGCCCCGGTTTCAAACAGCGGCCCCTGCGGGGTTTCCAGCACCGGGATCAGCGCATTGGGATTGAGCTTGCGAAACGCAGCACCCGACTGGGCGTGGCGGGCGCGATCAACCAGCACAGTCCGAAAGGGCAGGCCACGGTGCTCAAGCGCCAGACGCACGATCAGCGAGGCATTGTCGGGGGCATAATGCAAAATGTAACTCATGGGAGGATTGGTAGGGCCGTCCCGCACACCGGCGCGTTCGAATACGACCTGTCATGGTGCGAATTGGGCGCGCGGCAGGTGTGTGCGCCGGTGCAAGGCCAGGGGCCAACCGTCAGAACCCCGATCGCTAGGCGTCACAGCGCCAAACGGCATTGTCGGTTTTTGACTGATCGCCCTTTGCCCACTGGCGCGGCTCAGGGGCGTATCGCTGCGTCCTCGACTTGGATGCGGTGCCGCAGCATCAGCGCGTTGAGGATGGTAAAGACCACGGCAACGCCCCAGAGCCCCAGCACCATAGGTGCAACGATGATTTCGACC
>JAGXHC010000276.1 GCA_024636405.1 Sulfitobacter sp.
CTGGCCCCGGCCTGCTGTGGGACCGCCCCGGTGCCGTGATGGATGTATTATTTCACGATATCGATCCACAAGCGGTTGCCGAAGTCTGGGCAAGGCATGCGCGCCATGTGCTGGATGCGCTGGGATGGGACGACGAAAGCGCTGTGAGCCGTCAGTTTCAAGGCGGCGTCAATCTGGCGATCTCGGCGCCGATGGATCAGCTTTACACCGCCATATTTGCCGTTCAGACCGCTTGGCATCAGTGCGCGGCGGAATTGCTGAACACACAACCGCTGCCGTTTGGAGGAATGCTCGACGATCTGAAATCGGTCATGGCCCAAGAGGCAAATCCCGCGCTTGCAGCGCTTATCGCTGCGGCGGCCCAGCACGATGTCGATATTCTGTGCGACGATGACGACGTGTCGATCGGCCACGGGATCGGTAGCAGGACATGGCCGGTGACCGATCTGCCCGCACCGGATCAGGTTGCGTGGTCTGATCTGCATGATGTCCCGCTTGCGTTCATCACCGGCACCAACGGCAAGACCACGACCACCCGACTATGCGCTGCGATGGTCCGCGCCGCCGGCAAGGTTGTGGGGCTGACGTCAACGGATGTCGTTCAGGTTGGCGATGATATTCTGGACCGCGGCGATTTTTCCGGCCCCGGCGGCGCGCGGATGGTTCTGCGCGATCCTCGCGTCGAGGTAGCCTGCCTGGAAGTGGCGCGCGGCGGCATCCTGCGCCGTGGCCTGGCCACCAAACGCGCCCGCGTCGCGGTGGTGACCAATATCGCCAGGGACCATCTGGGCGAATATGGCGTGATGACCCTGTCTGATCTGGCCGACGCCAAATTTGCCGTCGCACGCACGCTGGCAGCGGACGGAGTGCTGGTCCTGAATGCTGACGATCCGCATCTGGTGCAGGCCGCAGACCGCACGGCGGCCGAAATCTGCTGGTTCTCGCTGGATCCGGGCGCGCCGCAGATAACGCAAGCGAAATCGCGGCGGGCGGCCTGCGCCTATTTTCGGGGTGACGATCTGGTTTTCTTCGATGGCACCTCAGAGACATGGTCGATTGCGGTGCAGAACGTGCCGATCACTCTGTCGGGCGCGGCCAGACACAATATTCAAAATGCGCTTGCGGCGCTTTGTGTCTGCACGGCATTGGGCATTGCGCGTGATGCCATCCAATCCGGGCTGTCCACCTTCGTGTCTGACCCAAAGGACAACCCCGGTCGTTTCAATGAATTCAGCTACAAAGGCGCGCGCGTGTTTGTCGATTTCGCCCATAACGCCCATTCGATTGCGGCGGTATGCGATACATTGGCGGGTGTTACGTCCGCCCGGCGGTTCCTGATGATAAGCCAACCCGGAGACCACACCGACCGCGACATCAAAGAAGTCACGACAACCGCGCTTCGGTTTCAACCAGATATGATCGTTGCTGCGGAGATCGCGGATTATTTGCGCGGCCGTGCGTTGGGCGACGTGCCGGAATTGATCCGGACATCGGCCATTGCCGCCGGCATTTCCCCTGAAAACATCCGGCGCGCCGATGCGCCCGCCGATGGGGCGAAACAGATCCTTGATTTGGTACAGCCGGGTGATCTGGTGCTTTTGCTGGTGCTGTCGGATCGTGATCGGGTGTTCGATCTGCTGACTGCGCCCCGATGACCCTGCGCGACACGACCGGGTCTGCGATTATTCCCTCATGCCGCGAAAAAGATTCCTGCCTGCCCTAAAATTGCCCCACTCTGCGGTCTTCATGGTGACACAACAGCAAATGGGACATTCACCATGGCAATAGCGGCAACTCTTCTGGGTGGAATATTTGGTTTTGTCAGCTTTCTGACAGCGCTGCTTCTGGGCTATGGGTTCTTGTCAGCCGGCGCGATCTATCTGAGCGTTGGCTTCGGCACCGTCTTCCTGGTGTTCATCGCGGCAATGCTGAAACCCCGTCCGATCGAAACCGAAGCGCGCACCGCCTGAAAACGCTGCGACAGGTTTCGCACCGCTTCCACATTCCCTGCACCCACAATGCGGCGCTCCCAGGCCCGATTGCTGCGTGCGCGCCCCCGCCACATCAAAATATCACCATCACGCGCGCCGGTCTTTCGGGTCGCAGTCATCCAATGTGGCTGACGCTATGATGGCGCAACGCGGCGCCTCCCGATGGCCAACTGCCCATCCACAGACGGGCGCAGGCCATTCGGGAGAGGCCAGTCCGAACCGGACCTCTGGACTCTGGCCCTAAACGTGCGCCGATTTATGTTGCGTTTTTTCACCACCGAACTTCGACGACAACCGCGCAAAAAGGTTCTCTTCGTGTTCGGCAGGGCCAAGGCGCAGCGGATCGAGCTTGGTCAGGTACGCCTGCATCATGTCGCAGGCGGAAAGCCCGGACCAAAGCCGCTGCCTGGAGATCAGTTCGACATTCACTTGCGGCGCACTGGGCGCATCGTGGCGTTTGACGTCCCAAGCTGTCTCAAGTGCTGCGTGAATGCCGGACTGTATAACGTGCTCATCCAGCCGGTTGCGGCTAAATACGATGCCCACGAACCTTCCCTTGCCAGCATATGCAAGCCGGTAGGCAAGACCATCAAGGCTGGTCGCCGTTGCCTGTCCCACCGATGTCATCTGATTGCGAAATGCCGTCGGCCTTACCGCGCCGTAAATGCCGCGCGCACTGTCGACGGCGGCACTGAACAGGGTCATGGCGTAGCATCCCGGTGCCATGCGCAAAAGATGGTTTTCCAAGGCGAGCAGATCACTCATTTCGGGCACATCCAGTGCAAACGGGTCTTCGAACCTGATCCGCACCAGCTCTGACATCTCGGCCAACGAATGACGTGTATCCCGCTCGCGCAACAGGCTTTGGTTCAGCATCGCAGCGACGCGCACGCGCGTGCCCAGCTCCAGACCGTCCAGCGGCTTGGAGACGAAATCGGTGGCCCCGGCCGCAAATGCGCGGCCCATCAGGTCTACCTCGCGGCTGGCCGTGATCATGATGATCGGCGTTGTCAGGTGCATGGGCTGCTTGCGGATCGTCTGGCACATTTCAATGCCGTCGATGCCCGGCAGCATAATGTCCAGCAAGAAGCAATCGAACGGCGTCTGCGTATTTTGCGCCAGCTCCAACGCCTCTTCTGCCGTGCCTGCGCAGACCAGTTCGTAATCGTCGCTCTTGTTCAGGCAATCCTGCAAAAGATCCAGAATGACCGGATCGTCGTCTACCGCCAAAATACGCATACCCATTACTCCTCATTCGATGCGCCTCCGAACACGGAAGGCGGCGTCAATTTTACTCTCCTATAATTCTTCATGACTTGGCGGCATGATTGCGGCGCGATTGCGTTCATGTTGCGTTATTTTGACAGATGCACTGTACCACACGCCCTGTTTCATGCGGCATGACACAGGGCACCCGCAGCGGCAAAAGCTTGCCGATCTGCGTGGGGCCATTCCTTGCCCCCTTGCCCGAATCTGCTGGGGGTGCCATATACGGTTCGCTAACGTTAATCTTTTTCGACCCAGACTGTCTCCCTAACACGGCGTTCAGACTTCGATCCAGACCGACAACGCCGAGCCATCGCACCAACGCGGATGGAAATACTAGAGGAGACCACGGATATGGCCACTGGCACCGTGAAATGGTTCAACACAACAAAAGGCTTCGGCTTTATCGCTCCCGATGGCGGCAGCAAAGACGTGTTTGTGCACATCTCTGCCGTTGAGCGCGCAGGCCTGACAGGTCTGGCCGACAACCAGAAAGTGACATTCGACATCGAAGCCGGCCGTGACGGTCGCGAATCCGCGTCGAACATCCAACTGGCCTAAGCCGGTGGAGGCATTGCGCCTCACACGTAAAATTGACCGGCGTCCCATCATTGGGTCGCCGGTTTTTTTGTCTAAAGGGTTGCCAAGGGCCACCTTCGTGTCACATTTAAATCTCTGACAACTGATTGATGGAGCATTCGATGCGCCGCCGTACATTTCTGGCCAGCACCCTGGCCGCCACTGCCCTTCCACACATGCTGTCCGCTCAGTCGGCAGCGTATGACCCCACCCCACAGATTGTTTCCGTAAAGAAGCAATATTCGACCGGTCAACTGCTGGTCCTGCCCCGCAGCCATTATCTTTATCTGGTGACAGAGCCGGGCAAAGCGATGCGCTACGGTGTCGGTGTCGGCAAAGCGGGGCTGGATTTCACCGGCACGGCAAATATTCAGGTCAAGAAAGAATGGCCAACGTGGCGCCCGACGGACGAGATGATTGAACGTGATCCGCAGGCCTACAAGCGCTTCATCGGCAATACCGAAGCCCAGCCGGGCGGCCCGGACAATCCTCTTGGCGCGCGCGCGCTTTACCTGTTCCAGAATGGCCGGGACACGTATTTCCGCATTCATGGCACCACACAGCCCAGCAGCATCGGGCGGTCGGTGTCAAACGGCTGTATTCGTATGCTGAATGAACATGTGATTGACCTGTACAACCGGGTGCCTGTCGGGACCACCGTCACAGTGCTCTGAACTCAAGTTACCGCTACATTCAAAAGGGCCGGTGTTTCCACCGGCCCTTTTTTAGTGCGTGTGCCGCAAGGCTCAGTTCAGCGCCTCGTCCGTGATGGCATGCGTCCAGGCCCCTTCAGGCGCCTTGGTGATCATGCCACCTTCCATGGTGATCGCGGCGCTGCGATCAAACGCGGCCTCATCCAGCGCGCCGTTGCTGCCAGCGGTAAGCTTGGCAATCTCGCCCATCATGCGCTTTTGATGCTTTTCGGTCTGCGCGCCGGTCTGGTCATTCTCCAGAACGATCTCCGCGGCTTCGTCCGGGTTCGCTTCGGCGTACTTCCAGCCCTTCATGGACGCGCGCACAAAGCGGACCAGCTTGTCGGTCATTTCCGGATTGGCCAGGTTTTCTTCGGTGGTATAAAGACCGTCCTCAAGCGTTGAGATGCCTTCGTCTTCATATTTGAAGACAACCAGATCGTCGGGTGTCAGCCCGGCGTCGATCACCTGCCAATATTCATTATAGCTCATCGTCGTGGCGCATTCGACCTGCTTTTGCAGCAGCGGATCAACGTTGAAGTTGATCTTCTGGATCGTCACACCACCTTCGGAACCATCGGTGGCATAGCCCAGCTTGCCCATCCAGCTCATCAGCGGGATTTCATTGCCGAAAAACCATGTGCCCAAGGTGTGGCCGGGGAAATCAGCGGGTGATGTGATCCCGTGTTCCTTCAGGCAGGTCAGCATCAGACCCGAGCTTGCGAAAGGTTGTGCGATGTTGACGATCGGCGCACCCTTTTCACGTGCGGCAAGGGCCGATGGCAGCCAATCCACCATCACATCTGCACCACCGCCCAGCAGAACCTGCACCGGGGCAATATCAGGGCCGCCCGGCTTAATCGTGACATTCAGGCCTTCTTCCTCGTAAAAGCCTTTTTCCTGCGCCACATAGTAGCCGCCGAACTGGGCCTGCGTGACCCATTTCAGTTGCAGGGTAATATCGTCCGCAGCATGTGCCAGCGTCCCCCATAGCCCCAGTGCCGAACCGGCCACGAATGTTGTCATTTTTTTCATTTGTTATCTCCCTCAGGTTGGTCGTTTCAGTATACTCAGTTTCTCTGGCTTGGATGCCAGAATGTGACGGACCGCTCTATCAGCGACATTATGCCATAGAACGCGGACCCGGCGATGGCCGCCACCACAATCTCGGCCCAGACAAGATCAAGCGCAAGCTGTCCCACCGAGGTGGAAATGCGAAATCCCATGCCCCGCACAGGCGAGCCGAAAAATTCAGCAACAATTGCCCCGATCAGCGCCAGCGTGGTCCCGATCTTGAGACCGTTGAACACGAACGGCATCGCCGCAGGCAGCCGCAGCTTGATCAGCGTACGCCAATACCCCGCCGCATAAGTGCGCATCAGGTCGCGCTGCATCGCGTCGCTGGCCTGTAATCCCTGCACGGTGTTCACCAGCATCGGAAAGAACACCATGACCACCACGATGGCCGCCTTTGATTGCCAGCCAAAGCCGAACCACATCACCATGATCGGGGCCATTCCGATGATCGGCAATGCCGCAACGAAATTGCCCACCGGCAACAGCCCACGCTGCAAGAATGGAAACCGGTCGATGGCAAGCGCGATCGCAAACGCCGCGCCGCAGCCCATGATGTACCCCGACAACGCGCCTTTCAGCACCGTCTGCACGAAATCCACCCATAAAATATCAGTCGAAACCGCGAACCGCGCCGCGATCACGGACGGTGCCGGCAGCAAGACCTGATTGATGTCCAGCCCGTTCACCACGCCTTCCCAGACAGCGATCAACGTGATCCCAAAGATGATCGGCGCGGCCAGCCCGCCCAAGCGCGAAGGCGGCCTGCGCGCCAGCCACACATTGATGCCCCAGCCGACAAGCCACGCCAAAGCTGCAAAAAGAAGCCAGCCGTTCATGCCATGCCCATCCGCTTGAGGGTGATCCGCTGCACCAACCCGATGACGCCCACCATTGTTGCGGCCAATGCTGCGGCCATGATCAATGCGCTCCAGATCTGGATCGTCTGCCCGTAATAGCTCCCGGCCAGCAACCGCGCACCCAATCCCGCCACCGCCCCGGTCGGCATTTCGCCCACAATGGCCCCCACCAGAGACGCGGCGACACCCACTTTGAGCGACGTGAAAAAATATGGCATCGACGAAGGAAGCCTCAGCTTCCAAAATGTCTGGACACCGCTGGCGTGCCAGGTGCGCATCTGGTCCAACTGCATCTGATCAGGACTGCGCAGACCTTTGACCATGCCCACAACAACAGGAAAGAACGACAGGTACATGCTGATGATCGCCTTGGGCAGCAGGCCGGAAACCCCCACCGCGTTGAGCACCACAATGATCATCGGCGCGATCGCCAGGATCGGGATCGTCTGGCTGGCGATAACCCAGGGCATCACGCTCATGTCCATGGTCCGGTTGAAAACAATGCCCACCGCCAACAATGTACCCAGCACGGTGCCCATCACAAACCCCAGCAACGTCGCGCTAAGGGTGATCCAGGTGTGATAGACCAACGACCGCTTCGAGGTGACATTCTTAAGAACCGTCGTCTCCCACAATTCCTGTGCAACCTGATGCGGCGCGGGCAGCTTGGGCTTTTCCTGCGCCCAGGTATCGGCAACCAGGGTCCGCATCGTCAGGGTTTCACCCGCGCGCCCGGCCTTGTCATAGGCCCACTGTGCATTCAGCCCGACCGCCGCTCCGTACCAGACCACCATCAGCAGCCCCACAACAGTCAGCACTGGCAAGATATTACGCATCATCGGACCGCTCACTCATCACCGTGCCCTGCGCGCAGTCCTTCGCGCACGCGGTGAGCAATATCCAGAAACGCCTGACTTTCACGGATCTCAAGCGGGCGCTCTTTTGGCAACGGGCTTTCGATCACATCCGCAATCCGGCCCGGTCTGGGGCTCATCACCACAATCTTGGTGCTCAGATAAACCGCCTCCGGGATCGAATGGGTCACAAAGGCGATGGTCTTTTCCGTGCGCGCCCAAAGCTTCAGCAATTGCTCGTTCAGGTGATCGCGCACAATTTCATCCAACGCGCCAAAAGGCTCATCCATCAGCAGGATATCGGCATCAAATGACAAGGCCCGCGCGATACTGGCGCGCTGCTGCATCCCGCCAGACAACTGCCACGGGAATTTTTTCTCGAACCCGTTCAACTCGACAAGGTCCAGCACCCGCGCCACCCGCTCGGCCTGTTCGGCCTTTGAGATACCCATGATCTCAAGCGGCAGCCGGATGTTGCCCCCAATGGTGCGCCACGGATACAGCCCCGCCGCCTGAAACACATAGCCATAGGCCCGCGCCCGCCGTGCCTCTTCGGGGCTTACGCCATTGATGCGCACCTCCCCGCCGGTTGGCTGCTCCAGATCCGCCATAACCCGCAGGAATGTCGTCTTGCCACAGCCCGACGGGCCGATGAAGCTCACGAATTCCCCGGCAGCGATCTCAAGGTTCACATCCCGAAGCGCATGGATCGGGCCGTCATTGGTTTCAAACGTCAAATCGAGATGTCTGGCGCTGATCACGCTCTGATTGGTTGTCACTAACTTCCCCTTTTGGCCGCACCGATACCTATCGGTGCAATCCGGTGTTTTGCCTCAGTATCAGATCCCCGCCGGAATATTCAGCGGATCGCGCTTGATCATCTTTGGACTGTTCAACTCTTTCCACTTGCTCAACGCGACGTTGGCCGACGCAAATGCAGGCCGCGGAATGAACTTGCCGCGTCCGGGCTGCGGCTGGCTGTTTTGCCCCCACGCCCATATGACCTCTCCCCGGCTCAACGTATAGCGGCTTTGCGCCGTGACCTCGAAGCCCTCAAAGACATTATAATCCAGAATGGAATGATGGTTCGCCGGGCTGATCTTCTTGCTGATCTTGGGGTCCCAGACCACAATATCGGCGTCCGCCCCTTCAACAATCGCACCCTTGCGCGGATAGATGTTCAGGATTTTCGCAACATTCGTGCTGGTCACCGCGACAAATTCATTCGGCGTCAGTCGCCCCGTCTCCACCCCTTCCGTCCAAAGCACGGCCAACCGCTCCTCCAGTCCGTTGGACCCGTTGGGAATGATCCGGAAATCATTGCGCCCGGCGCGTTTCTGCTCGGTGTTGAACGCGGCATGGTCGGTCGCGACCACCTGCAAACTACCCGACTGCAACCCCGCCCACAGACTGTCCTGATGGTCCTTGGACCGAAACGGCGGCGACATGACCCGGCGCGCCGCGTGGTCCCAATCCTTGTTGAAATACTCGCTCTCATCCAGCGTCAGGAACTGGATCAGCGGCTCACCGTAAACCCGCATCCCCTTTTGCCGCGCCCGGCGGATCGCCTCATGGGTCTGCTCGCAACTCACATGCACGATATACAGAGGCACACCGGCAGTATCGGCAATCGTGATCGCGCGGTTCGCCGCCTCGCCTTCCAGTTCGGGGGGCCGCGAAAAGGCGTGGCCCTCAGGCCCGGTGATCCCCTCATCAAAGTACTTCTGCTGCAACTCCGCCACCAGATCGCCGTTCTCGGCATGCACCATCGGCAGCGCGCCCAATTCCGCACAGCGCTTGAAAGACGCGAACATCTCGTCGTCCTCAATCATCAACGCGCCCTTATAGGCCATGAAGTGCTTGAACGAATTCACCCCCATGTCCACCGCGTCCTTCATCTCACTAAAGACGGTCTCGTTCCAGCCGGTGATCGCCATGTGATAGCCGACATCGGAACAGATCTGCGGCGCGCTCTTGCGATGCCATTCATTGATCGCGTTCTTGATGGACCCATCGGCGC
>JAGXHC010000277.1 GCA_024636405.1 Sulfitobacter sp.
ACCACCGGCTGTGCGGGTTTGAAACCGGGGAGCGCCTTGTCGCAGCCCTTTTTCTCATGGGTGATGGTGTCACCGACGCGGGTGTCGCGGACCTGTTTGATCGACGCGGTGAGAAATCCGATTTCGCCGGGGCCAAGCAGGTCAATCTCTGTCATCATGGGGCGGAAAACGCCGATGCGGTCGACATGATGCACCGAGCCGTTTTGCATCATGCGGATTCGGTCGCCCTTTTTCAGCAGGCCGTCCATGATGCGCACCAGAACGATCACGCCAAGATAGCTGTCGTACCACGAATCCACCAGCATCGCCTTGAGCGGCGCGTCCAGCGTGCCCTTGGGGGCGGGCAGGTGGTGAACGATGGCTTCAAGCGTGGCATGAATGCCCTGTCCGGTCTTGGCCGACACGCGGATTGCCCCGGAAGCGTCAATGCCGATCACGTCCTCGATCTGTTCCGCGACGCGGTCACACTCAGAAGCCGGCAGGTCGATCTTGTTGAGGATCGGCACGATTTCATGGTCCGCGTCGATGGCGTGGTAGACATTGGCCAGCGTCTGGGCCTCGACCCCCTGGGTCGAATCCACCACCAGCAGCGAGCCTTCGACAGCGCGCATGGAGCGTGACACCTCATAGGCGAAATCGACGTGGCCGGGGGTGTCGATCAGGTTGAGCACGTAATCTTCGCCATTGTCGGCGGTATAGTTGATCCGCACGGTCTGGGCTTTGATGGTGATGCCGCGTTCACGCTCGATATCCATCGAATCGAGCATCTGCGCCTTCATATCGCGCAGGGAGACGGTGTTCGTCTCCTGAATGAGCCGGTCAGCGAGCGTGGATTTCCCGTGGTCGATATGGGCGACGATGGAGAAATTGCGGATGTGTGAGAGTGGTGTCATGGTGGGAGGATATGAGGGGGTTTGGGGGTGTGGTCAAGGTGGATGATAGGCAGGGTGTGGATTGATGGCGGGACTTGAATCTTCTGCCTGGCATGCTGCGGCACAGAGGCTGGAGACACAAAGTGTTGAGGTGCAGTCAGCGGTAGTCAGTCGTGCGGCGTTGCGGGTCCGCGCAAACATTGGCTGGAAAGCTGACGATGCTCACATGGCTCTTGTTTTGGTCCTGTTTCGTTTAACACTTACACAGGCGATTTGCGGACGCAAACAAACCAAAGAAATGAAACAGCTGATGCAAGCCGCGTCCGTGCCTGCCCAGCGCGCAATCTCGCTATTGGCCCAGTCCACAGGCAGCACCACTTCCGACACCTTTAACAGCCCCGATTCCGCTTCTTTTCATGCTGCCCGAGCCGCAGAGCTTAAAAGACCCAACCTGTGCATGGGCAGAATCGCGGGCTCTGCCCAAGCCGTCTCTCGGTCCGCCGCATCTGGCAATGCTGCCGAAGCCGCCATATTTTCCGCTGCCTCATTTGACGCCGCAAATCCTCAAGTTACGGATTACGCGGACCCCTTGTGGGTGGGACTGGAAGTTCCGCAGGCCATTCAAGAAAACCACATTCTGTTCCTGAAAGGCATGGCCGCGAACCGCGAGACTTGGGGCTTCTGGCATGACTGGTATCTGGGGATGTGGGAGGGCAAGTTCCTCGACTGGGATTTTGCGACCGACGTTGCGAAAATACCGGATGACGTTTGGGAACAGGGGGCGGATGCGGTTGCAGCGCGGATCGAGGCAATAAGGCAAGGCGTTGATCAGCAGTTGCCAAGGGAAGAACCGCAACTGGAAGACTTGGAACCCAAGTCGCTCGCCCAAGTCATCTCGATAAGGGAAATCGCGTCTGCTAGCAGCTACAGCATTGCCATTGATATTGATGCTGCTCTTGAAAAATTCCATCGCGATACGGGCTTGAATGAAATCCCTGAGACTTTTTCGGCACTTAAGACGATGCCGCAGTCCTTTCGGCGCATCAGCGCCATACTGAACAATTTCACGCCTGACAGCGATTCGCAGCACGCGTTACGTCAGGAAATCGGCAAGCTGAATAAGAAAGTCGTTGAACTGGAAGCTGCGCTAAAGAGGGCACAAACATCGAAAGAACCAATATTTCTGCCTGTATTAAAGAAACAGATTGCGACAAGCATCGGAGATTGGAAACTGTACTGCGCAATCATTGGTTGTATCTGGATGATTTCCGGCGATGAGGTTGGCATGAAAGGCCGTTTTGAAAATCTCGAGCGCCAGCGCAACGAGCTTCTTGGGACGGAATCTCCTGCGCTGAACTTGGATTCGCCTAATCCGTTCCATATTGGCACGGAAACCTAACTGCCGAACAAAACCCGACGGTTTCATCGAACACACACTCAACGAGAATGGCTCGCGATTTTTTAACCGGTATTTCCGCCATCGAATTTAATCGTTTACGGGACCAGACCGGTCGAAGGCGCGCTGTGGTGAGTTAGAATATCTAGTTAACTGGGAATAACGCTCTTCTTCGCATCTGATGGGTAGCGGTTTGGTGGGGTGCTACCACAGTTCGCTGGCGCGGCGCCTTGCCCTTGTGAAGCCCGGCTGTCGACGCAGCAGCGGCGCATTTAGATCAAATTGTTCAGGCATGGCTGTTTCGGGGGCCTTCGGTGGCTCCCCGAAGGAGCTTGCGTGCCGAATTATGACATCTACGTGCTGGGAGAGAGTCAGATCACCGTTTCGGGTGGTGGGCAGCTTGACGGTATCACGCAGGGCGACGGATCGCATCTGGCAGGGCGCACGATCACACTTAATTCCGGCGCGTGGGCGCCGATATCTGTGCGTGATGATGATGTGGATTTTCAGGACAACGATACCGGTCAGCGGCTGAACGGGGCGCAGACCGTGGATGGCATAAGCTTTGCCGACAATACCATCGTGGAGGCGGAATTCGGGCTGGTTGTGACCGATGGCACCAACAGTTGGACGCTGGTGGGGTTCAATGTGAACAACTCCAACCCGGCTTATGCCACGATCGAAGGGCTGGCGTTTATTGGCGGACCGGGGGGGTTTCCGCCCGTCGGTGTGCCGCTGAGCGTGGTGAGCACCAGCGAGGGGCCCAATTATGCGGCGACAACCTATGCCACACCGGTCTGTCTGGTGGCGGGCACGCAGGTGCGGGTGGCGCAGGGGCTCTGCGCGATTGAGGAAATACGGCCCGGCGATATGGTTCAGACACGTGATCATGGCTGGCAGCCGGTGCGCTGGGTGGGGTGCCGCCGGGTTGCGGCGCGTGCGGCCTTTGCGCCGGTGCGGATTGCAGCGGGCACTTTGGGCAACCGGCGTGATCTGTGGGTATCGCAGCAGCATCGGGTGCTGCTGGAGGGCTGGCAGGCGGAGCTGTTGTTCGGTGCTACGCAGGTTTTGGTGCCTGCGGTGCATCTGGTCAATGACGACACCATCCGCGTGGTGCCCGGCGGCGCTGTCACCTATGTGCATCTGCTGTTTGACGGGCATGAGGTGATCGAGACTGAAGGGTGCTGGACCGAAAGCCTGTTTGTCGGGGCCGGTGCGATGGCCGCCTTGCTGCCTGCCGCGCGTGACGAGGTGCTGGCGCTGTTTCCGGAATTGGCGGACGGAGGTGCTGCGCAATACGGCGAAACCGCCTATCCGGTGTTGCGCGGGTTCGAGGCCGCGATGCTGGCGCGGATGGTGTCGGGTGGCGGGGCGCGGCCTGCTGCGGTGGAACACGATCACCGCTGAATCGTGAATTGCCCTGCGACGCGCATTCCGGCATAGTGTACGCACGAGCAGATCAGGGCCATCAAGGGGCAAACCCCACGGCCCATTCAGACGAGGCAGTATCAATGATACGATTTTTAGTGGCGCTTGTTGCGCTTGGCGGTTTGGCCGCCTGTGGCGGTGGGTCGCGGTATTCCAGCACCAATGCGGGGTCCTACCGCCCTGCGCCGGTGCTTTTTGCAAGCGGACCGATCCAGAAAGCCTGTGTGGCCGATGGGCGCAAGGCGGCAAGCCATGCGCGGTGTGGCTGTATTCAGGCGGTTGCGGATCAATCGCTTTCGGGGTCGGAGCAGCGGCGCGGTGCGAAGCTGTTCAAGGACCCGCATGAGGTGCAGGTGATCCGGCAGTCCGACAATGCCACGAACGAAAAATTCTGGCTGGCCTGGAAGGCCTTTGGTCAGAATGCGGCGGCGGCCTGCGACAACACCTGACAGGTGGGTGGTGGTGTGCCGATCAGGTGCCGGCGCGCGTCGGTGGGCCGAACCGTTCAATCAGCCGGCCGTGGATCTGATCGCGGGCGGCGCGGTACTGTGCCAGCTTGGCCTCGCGGGTTTCGCCCAGCCCGGTGGGATCAAGGATCGGCCAGTATTCCACATCGAGATGATAAAAGCGCGTCAGTTCAAGCGCGCGGCGCTGGCTGGCGGGGGACAGGGCGATCACCAGGTCGAAAGAGCTGAGATCATCGCCCCAATTGTGCATCTCATCGAATGAGCGCGAGCGGTGACGTGACAGTTCGACGTCCATTTCCTGACAGGCGGCGATGGAAAAGCCGTCAATCTCCAGATCATTCTTGACGCCGACCGACTGGACATAGGTGCCGGTGCCGTAAAGTTTCTTCATCAGGCCTTCTGCCATGGGCGAGCGCACGGCGTTATGGTCGCAGCAGAACAGGACAGACTGAGGAAGATCCTGCGCCATTCAGCCGCCGAAATGAAGCACGCAGATCAGCGTGAACAACCGACGCGCGGTGTCGCTGTCGATCTCCGCCTTGCCTTCGAGCCGTTCCTGAAGCACGCGGCTGCCTTCGTTGTGGATGCCGCGACGGGCCATGTCGATGGTTTCAATCTGGGAAGGGGGAAGTTTCTTGACCGCCTCAAAGTAGTTTTCGCAGATCTGGAAGTAGTCTTTTACGACCTGCCGGAAGGGGCCCATCGAGAGATGGAATTCGGCGGCTTTTTCATCGGATTCCGTGTTCACATCGAAGACCAGCCGTTTGTCGCGGATCGACAGGCCCAGATGGTAGGGGCCTTGCAGCGTTGCACGGTCGTCGCGCTGGGGCAGCACAAAGGTGTTGTCCTCCAGCAGATCGAACATCGCGACTTTGCGTTCCTGTTCGATTTCGGGCGTGGGGGGCGGCAGGTTTGAATCGTCGATGGCGATGTGGCTGATGCGGGACATGAGGCAGCGTGTTCTTTTGTTGTGGCGTGGATCAGGGGGATGGATACGGCAAGGCGGCGGGCATGGCAATGGACGCGGTGCGCCGTGGGGCGGGTGTGACGCGGTGTCATTGCGCCTTCTGTCCGCGCCAAATTTCAGCGATTGCGGTGAACAGATGTGGGGTGGGCCGGTTTTGCGACGGTAAATTGGCGGTCAAAGGTATGCAGTGCAACAGGCGTTTCGGGCTTTGGCAAAGCGTTGAATTGACCGAGGTACGGCCCTTTAGTCGTTCAGTTTGCGCAGTCTGGCAGTGACCGACAGGCCGTGCGCCTCGAGCCCCTCCGAGGCGGCCAGCCGTTCGGCGGCGGGACCAATGGCACGCAGGGCGGCGGGCGACATCTGGGTCAGTGTGGTGCGTTTCATGAAATCCAGCACCGAAAGCCCGGACGAGAAGCGGGCCGAGCGGGCCGTCGGCAGGACGTGATTGGGACCGCCGACATAATCGCCAATGGCTTCGGGGGTCCATTGGCCCAGAAAGATGGCGCCGGCGTGGGTGATCTGCGCGCTCAGCCCGGCGGGATCGGCGACGCAAAGTTCCAGATGTTCAGGCGCGATGCGATTGCTGAGGGCGGCGGCGGTGGCAAGGTCCGGCACGGTGATGATGGCGCCGTTGTCGCGCCAGCTGGCCCCGGCGATGGCGCGGCGTTCGAGGGTTTCGAGCCGCTTGTCCACGGCAGCGGCCACGGCACGGCCAAAGCCGGGATCGGTGGTGATCAGGATGCTCTGCGCGCTTTCGTCGTGTTCGGCCTGGCTGAGCAGATCAAGCGCGATCCAGTCGGGGTCATTGTCGGCATCCGCGATCACCAAAATCTCGGAGGGGCCTGCGATCATGTCGATGCCGACCTTGCCAAAAACGCGGCGTTTGGCGGCGGCAACATAGGCGTTGCCGGGGCCGGTGATCTTGTCCACCGGGGGGATCGTTGCGGTGCCGTAGGCCAGCGCCGCGACGGCCTGGGCGCCGCCGATGCGGTAAATCTCATCCACGCCGGCGATCTTTGCGGCCAGCAGCACGGCGGGGTTCAGCACGCCGTCCGGCGTCGGTACGACCATCGCCAGACGCGGCACGCCTGCGACCTTGGCCGGGACCGCGTTCATCAGGACGGAGGACGGATAGCTTGCCAGTCCGCCCGGCACATAGAGCCCTGCCGCGGAAACCGGTGTCCAGCGCCAGCCCAGCGTCGCCCCGTCGGGGTCGGTCCATTCGGCATCTGCGGGCATCTGGCGCGCGTGGTAGGCGCGGATGCGGTCGGCGGCAAGTTGCAGCGCCGTGCGGTCTGCGGCGGGCACGGCGTCTGCTGCCTGTGCGATTTCATCAGCGGAGATGCGCAGGGTGTCGGGCGTCAGGGTGACGCGGTCAAATTTTGCGGTCAGGTCGATGACGGCGGCATCGCCGCGCGCGCGCACGTCTGCGATGATGTCTGCAACGGTGGCGTCCACATCGGGGCTGTCCTCGCGTTTGGCATTGAGCAGGGTGGCGAAGGCAGGTTCAAAATCGGGTGCTGAAGCGTCGAGCGTGACGGGCATGGTGGGGTGCTCCTGAAAGGGTCGATGCCTCCGGCGGGGA
>JAGXHC010000278.1 GCA_024636405.1 Sulfitobacter sp.
GGCGGCATCCAACATGCCGTCGGGCGCAAAACGTTCCGCAATGGTGTGCCACCGCAGCGACATATCCTGCGTCTGGTTGTAATAGGCCAGCAATTCCTTCCACGGGCTGGCTATGTCCTTGTAGGCCGCAAGTGCAGCAACAAGAGCGCCGACAGTGATGTCACCCCTGATCACAAGATAGCCACCGAAGATGTAGAAAAAGAACGGCGTCAGCTGCGTGATGAAGTTGTTTATAAACTTCATGAAGAATTTCTTTTTGAAGATATCCAGCCGGATGAAGAACAACTTTCCCAACCGATCGGAAATCATGGCCATTCGGTAACGCGCGCCGCCATTTGTGCGCAATGCAGCGGCGCCCACAGCACCCTCGCCGATCTCGGCGGCCAACGCGCGCACCTGGTGCACGCGTTGCTTGTTCAAGGCATTGATGCGTCTTTGCAGCCTTGGGACCAGCCATGCCTGAAGCGGAATCAAGGCGCAGGCCGCAAGACCGAACGTAAAGCTCTGGATAAACAAAAACGCCAGTATCGTTACCATTTGCCCCGCCTGCAGCACCGGTTGGGCCAGCGCATCACCCATCAGCCCCCCCATCGGTTCGGATTCCGCCGTGATCATGGAGACCAGTTCTCCCTGACTGGTCCGCTCGAAATATGACGCTGGAAACCGCATTATCCGCGCAATAAGCGTATATCTCAGCCGCCGCAAAAGCCGCTCTGACACCACGCCCATCATCGTGTTGATGCGCATCTTCATCATGCCGTGCACAAACACCGAAAGCAGGAAGAGACCGCACAACAAACCCAACAGGACGGTCTGGGACATCTGTACGCCGTAAACGTCGACCACCGATGCCTTTGCGCCGATTGCGTCATTGATGATGCGTTTCGGCAATTCCAGAGTGAGATAGAGCAATGGAAAAAGTGTGATCGTGGCAAGCAGCAAGAGCAGTTGGTCACGCTTGGAGTATTTCCAGATGAATGCGAAAATTGAGCGTTCGATGGCTGTGATCCATTCAGTCCTGGCGCGCATCCGGGTCTACCAAACTGCATGCCCCGTACCAGACAGTAGCAACTAAACGGCCATCTGGCCAAATTTTTGTGCATCGAGGTGGCCCTGCAGCGCACCAAGTTCATTTACGCCCGATGGCAACATGAATGCGCCGTCCTGGCTTCGGGCGTCGTAGCTATTGTTCGGGCCCTTGTCTGTGCCGACTTTGCCGCGCGGCAGCGCTTGCACAGACAATTTCCCGAACTGAGCATAGCGCATTTTCTGTCGGCATCAGCGTGAAAACATGACGGGCAATCCGGCATGTTTGAGCAGGTCGCGGGTGGCCGTACCGATCACGAAATCATAGGCACGCGAATGACCAAATGCGCCAATCGCGATAAGATCGGCACCGTTTTCAAACGCGACCTTGCTCAGGGCGGTCGCTACGCCGGGGCTTTCCCAGCTTTTTTCCATCACAGTCGTGGTGATGCCGTGCCGCGCAAAAGCAGCAGCAAGATCGCTTGAAAGAAAATCGTTTTCATCTGCGCGGCTGTTGTCGTTGACGCGCAAAATATGCGCCTGATCACCATCCTGAAGCAGCCCGAGCGTATCATGTGCCGCTCTGGTGGCTTCGCGTGTTCCATTCCATCCAATCAGCACGGAACGGCCCAGCGTGTCCGCGTTGAAACCAGTAGGCACCACAATCACCGGACGCCCGCATTCTCTGATCACGGTTTCAAGCATGCGAATTTGCGCGCCGCTATCGCCCTCTGATCCTGCGGCTGCCATCACCACAAGGTCGGCACAGCGCGCGCTTTCGACAATGCGGTCCGCGGCTGGCTGGTTTTCGCTTTTGATCAGACGCCATTCGGAGACAAAATCTTCTGTGTGGGTATGCCGGTCAAAGATCGCCTTGAGGGCGTCGGCATGACCGGTTTGCGACACGCTGTAGCTGACAAAGATGGCGTCTGGCACGTGCATCGCAATCGCCGGGTACACCATGAGCGTCTCAACGGTGTGCAATCCGATCAAGTGCGCATCATGTCTGCGGGCCAACACGGCTGCGGCTGTCAGCAGGCTTTCTGCGCTGGCCTCGGATGTGAGACAGACGAGGATGGTCTTGATGGTCATGGTTTTTTCCTTTCTTACATCAGATCGACTTTTGCAGATCGGCGCATTGCTTTGGAAAAATGCGTGGATGGCCATTGCACCAGCATGATCCACCATACCGCTATGGGCCATCCTATGCATAGCAGGTGCGACGCGATTGCGAATTGATCTGGATCAATTCTGCCGGGGATCATCCTGCGGTTCGGGCATGCTAACGCAGGTTGCCCGACTGGATCACACAGCCGTCATGACCCCGTCGAAGAAGTCCATGATCGCATCAAAGGCATCCAGCGGCAACACCTGCGACACAAACTGATCCGGGCGCACGATCACGAGCGCGCCTTGGCTCCGGTCTATGCCACGGTGATCGAATATATCCGGACCGTTCTTCAGATCCGGACAAAACGCCTTTTCATAGTCGATCAAGCCGTATTTGCCTTTGCGCGGCAACAACGCGTCCGGCAGCGTCTCAAGCTTCATGTCCTGATGCGGCGCCTGAAATACCGCCCGCAGATCAATAACACTGTCGATATCGCCGCCCTTGGGCGTAAAGCGCGCAACAGGACCATCCATCAAAAACCGGCACAATTCAGCAATATGCCCGCCGGGTTCGCCTGCGTCCCCAGAGGGGGCGAATGCAATCAGACGCCAGCGGCCATCGGCCTTGAGGACATGACCCAGGTGCATGGCCCTGGCATCGCCCAGCCGGATCACCGGTGCGGAATGAAACCGCATACCGGTGGTGAACCCGGTGGCCAGTGCCTGATGCGCGCCCGCACCGGTCAGCATCGACGGGTCATAACGGGTCTCGACACCGGCGGTATAGCGCCCGTGTTTCTTGAAATAGCGCTGGAACTGCGCGGCCTCGGCGGCATCTTTGGGCTTGGCGCTGAACAAACGCGCCATGTCCTTGTCAAATTCGATCAACTCTTTGGCCTTGGCTTGCCGTTCTTGTGAATAGGTGTCCAGCAGGGCAGGCAATGCACGCCCGCGCAGCACCGCAGCCAGCTTCCAGCCCAGATTGAAGGTATCCGCCATCGACACATTCATCCCCTGCCCCGCTTTCGGGCTGTGCGTGTGACAGGCGTCACCGGCAATAAAAACACGCGGCATCCGTGTTCCGCGCTCAACCTCGGGCACATCGTCGAAGGCATCACAGACACGCTGGCCGATTTCATAGGCGGACCACCATGCGATTTCCCTGACGTCCAGCGTAAAGGGCGCGAGGATTTCGCGCGCCTTGGCAATCAACATTTCAGCGGTCACATTGCGGTCTGCGGCGCGTTCTTCGCCGTGCAGTTCATCCAGTTCGATATACATCCGCACCATAAACCCGCCTTCGCGCGGAATGATCAGGATGGCACCGTGATCCGCCGACTGTATTGCCGCCTTAAGCCGGATGTCAGGAAAATCGGTGACGGCCAACACATCCATCACCCCCCAAAGCTGTCGCGCCGCTTCGCCTTTCAGCGCATGACCCATGCAATGGCGCACCACGCTGCGCGCCCCGTCACACCCCACGACATATCTGGCGCGGATGGTTTCGGTGGGGGTGTCACCATCAAGGCAATTGAACGTCGCGGTGACGGGATAATCGGGATCGTCGGTTGTGTGCAGTTCAACCAGTTCGCGGTTGTAGTCGGGCGTCAGCCTGCGCGCGGAATTTCGCATGATCTCAAGATAGAAATCATGCACCCGCGCCTGATTGAGAATGACATGCGGCATCTGCGACAGATCGTCTTCGACGTCCGCGATCCGGTCGGCACGGGCCAGCCCGGCACCGACCTGCGCAGGCCGCCAGAACGCGACTTCGTTGACCCAATAGCTTTCCTTAAGAACCTTTTCAGCAAATCCGAACGCCTCGAACATCTCAACCGAGCGGCACGCGATTCCGTCCGCCTGACCCACCTGCAACGGCCCCGGTTTGCGCTCTGTTATGCGGGTTGTGATATCTGGAAAGGCCGCAAGCTGTGCTGCAAGCGTCAGCCCCGCCGGACCACAACCCACGATCAGAACATCGACCATGCTGCACGCACACGGCGCGTCTTCGACGACTTGCGCCACCGCAGGATCGCCCGGATGATATCCATTCAAATGATACTGCATTCAACCCTGTCCCGCTTTGATGGCGCTGCGCATTTGACCGCACCCCGGCGATCGCGGCGTTCAGTCCCCGGCAAATCGACGCACCACGTTTTCAAGCATCCGCGACACGCCGTTATCGCCACCGTTATGATTGAGACTGCCGCAAAAACTGATCGAGCCGACAGAGAAAAGCGCGCCGCCGTTGGGTTTGGGGCAAAATATGATCTCGGCGCGGATCAGATCAGCGGGGTCTTCGCCGGTTTCTGTCTGAATATGCGAAAGCAGTTCTTCGGGGACCGCCACAAAACTGTCGCTGTGGTTTTCGCTGACGGCCAGAATGACAGTGCCCGCAGGCGTACCCAGCTCTTGATCCGCCCGGTCCAGTTCAAACCCCGCAGCGCCACCCCCGCTAAGCCCGTAATCACCAAGCTTTTCTTCGGTGACACCGTCGAAAATCCAACTGACATCTTGGTCAAAGCTTGCCTCGGTGCGCCGGTAATACGATCCTTCAAACAACCCTTGCGCAGAAAACCCGACCCCGACAAGTTGCTGCGGTGGGCGGCCGTTACGCCGCCACAGCCCACCATATCCGCCATCCAACTGATGATTGGATTCGCCTGCGTTAGGCGACCAGGCTCGGATACCGCCCTCTGCGCGGCGCAGTTCAATCACACCCGGAAGGGTCGGAATACGGGCGATCTTCCAGTAAAAACCGTTGCCGCCCAGATAGACCAGCTTGCCACCGCCATCGGCATAGGTCTGCAAGTCATCCAGCATCCCGGCCGTGTGATATTCAGGATGCGACCCGGTCAGCACGGTCGCGTACCCCTCGATCAGCGCCGCACCTTCGTCATCAAGGTCTTCATCCGTGATCACATCAAACGCAATGCCGCGCTGTTCCAGCCAGTAAAGCAGATGCGTATCAGCCGAAAAATGGCGCAAGCCCGAACCGGCGGCGTCAGGGAATGTCAGGTAACCCGGACGGACCGTCAGCATCGGCCTGAGCCGCGAAGAGATCGACACACCCGTGCCGTCGGGGTGAAAGTTATAGGTCGAGCGGCCATAAACCGGATAATCATCCGCATTAAAGGGCGTCGCACCCCAGTCCGCCATCCGTGCGCGCAATGCCGCGTCACAATTGCCGCGCGCGTGATTGGCATAGGCCTGATGCGTAAAGGTGGACGCCAGAAAACAGACCTTGTTGCGCGGCCCGTCGCGGGGCGGCATTACATAGAACGGCAAGATGTCCTGATGCCCGTCCTTGCGCAGCCGAACCCCGTAGACGCCACTGGGCGTGCCGTCCGGGACCGTCAGATCAAAATCCACCTCCCATCCGCAATCATAAAGATCGTCCTCGTGGAAATGAATGGCGCCGTATTCGCCGCGCGCGTTTTGCCAGTGCATCTGTTCGCCCGTCCAGCCGGACCCACGCATCGCGCGGTAGGGGATATTCACCAGCCGCCCTGACAGGCCGCGCGGCCCCTTGTCATGAATGCTTTGCGTCTCGACGCCGATGGAAAAATCCCACCACGCCAGAACCGCACCGTGCGGGGCGGCATCCGGGCGCGGCGGCGGCGTGTCCGCCCGGTGCGCCCCGCCCAAAAGCGCCGGATCTTCGAGACGACCATTGAAATGATCATGCGATCTGGCGCCCCCCTTTCGCGCCGCAAGGATCAGCGGCACCGCGCGCGGCAGCGGTTCCAGATGCGCCGCGCCGGTTTCGATGTGCACACGACCATCGCTCAGATCCTGACAGCCAAGGACCAGCGTACCTTTCGCCACATCGTAGCCGGCCCAGACCCGCGCCCAGACTTTACGCCGCAACACTTGGGCAAGCTCAACAATCACCGGTGATGCGCCCGCCGACTGATAGGTAAAGCAAAGCGCGCCCGCCCCGCGCGTGGCAAGGTGCCAGCCGTTGCCGTCATTGTCTTGCGCGCTGGCAATCACGCCGCGCTCCTCGCGCAGCAACCAGGGCTGCAGGGTGACGGTGAACAGCACGGTTGCCGCGCTAAAGCAGGGGTCGGCCGCGACCACGGCATAAGACCCGATGTCGATATCCTGATGGCGCGCGGGAAAACTGCCCGCCAGACCGAAATCCTGCGGTTGATAGATCAGACCGGGACCGGCGGGGTTGGGATCTGCCGACACGATCCGCACAACGTCAGCGTCATACGACCCACTGCCCTGCGCACTGATCCGCGCCGCCAGCGTGCCACCCGGCCGCGCAGAGACGCGGTCCAGATAGCCGGTGACGGGCAGGACGTTCCTGAGCAATGCACGGTTCGCCCTTCCTCGGTTGATATCCATATCAGCACCCAAGCTCCCTTATTGCACGTTCAAAGATTTCCAGCGCGGCTTCCCAGCCCGGTTGCAATCTCGTCCACTTCATCGCCTTCGCCGCAACATCCACTGCCAGAATAAGCGCGGAAACCTGATCAAAAGCTGCATCCGCGTGGGGGGCGGTTGTCACTTGCGACTTGAAGCTGTCCCGATTTTGGTAGCTAAATGCAACACGCAACTGCACAGATTGGGAGAGCATAAATGCAATATCTTGCACCGAACTCGGTTGAGGATGCCGTAAAGGCGCTTGCCGGGCAGACCGGCGACTGCCGCATTCTGGCAGGCGGGACCGATCTTTTGGTGCGGATGCGTTCGGGCATGACGGAACCCGACACGGTGCTGGACATCAAGCGGATCGAAAGCCTGCGCAGCATCACACGCGAAGACGGCGGTTTTCGTGTTGGTGCTGCGGTTTCCGGGGCTGAAATGGGCGAAAATGCTGATCTGGTCGCGGCATGGCCCGGCGTCGTGGAGGCAACGGGCCTGATCGGGTCCACCCAAATTCAGGGCCGCGCCACGATGGCAGGGAACCTGTGCAACGCCTCGCCCGCCGCGGATTCCGTGCCTGCACTGCTTGCCGCAGACGCCGTGGTGCGCGTCGCAGGCCCGAAAGGCCAGCGCGACGTGCCGGTTGGCGAAATTCCGACCGGGCCAGGCAAAACCAGCCTTGCCGCCGGTGAATTCGTGACCTCGATCTGGTTGCCCGCCCGGCCTGACCGCGCCTCGGACGCCTATCTGCGTTTTATTCCGCGCACCGAGATGGACATTGCGGTGGTGGGTTGCGGTGTTTCGCTGGTGTTGGATGGCGACGGCGTTTGCCTTGATGCGCGGGTCGCACTTGGGGCTGTTGGGCCAACCGTCATGCTGGTGCCGCAGGCCGCGGAGGCACTTATCGGCACCACGCTGGATGACGCGGCGATGGCGGCGCTGGCGCAGGCCTGCTCTGCCGCCGCCAGCCCGATCTCAGACAAACGCGGCACCGTCGAATTCCGCACCCATGTCGCGGGCGTGCTGGCACGCCGTGCGGCCCTGATCGCGCAAACCCGCGCCGGAGGCACAGAATGAAAAAGATCCACGTGACCACCACAATCAACAGTGATCCGGTCGAATTCCTGTGCGAGCCGGATGAAACGCTTTTGGATGTCCTGCGCGACCATCTTGGCCTGACCGGTTCCAAGGAAGGCTGCGGGACCGGCGATTGCGGGGCCTGTTCCGTCACGGTGGACGGGCGCCTTGTCTGTGCGTGCCTGATGCTGGGCGCAGAGGCCGAAGGACGCCAGATTGCCACCATCGAAGGCATGGCCACCGGAGAAAAGTTGCATCCGCTGCAACAGAAATTTATCGAACATGCCGCCCTGCAATGCGGCATCTGCACGCCCGGCATCTTGGTCGCGGCGAAAGCGTTGCTTGCCAAAAACCCCGACCCGACCGAAGAAGAAACCCGGTATTGGCTGGCGGGCAACCTGTGCCGCTGCACAGGATATGACAAGATCATTCGCGCCGTGATGGACGCGGCATCCGACATGCGGGAGGCATCGTAATGGCACTCGACAGCAAACCAGAAACACGCCAGTTCAAAGTCGTCGGCACCCGGCCGCTTCGGCCCGACGGCATCGACAAGGTAACGGGACGTGCGCGGTTCGGCGCAGACATCACCGCGCCGGGGATGCTGGTTGGGCTGATCCTGCGCAGCCCGCACGCCCATGCGCGGATCACGTCCATCGACACGTCGCGCGCGGCAGCACTGGCCGGTGTGCATGCCATCGTGACCCGTGCCGATTTCGGCACGCCCGATCTTGATGGTGCCACGGCCGATATCCTTGATAACTGCATGGCGGGTGAAAAGGCGCTTTATGATGGGCACGCGGTTGCCGCCGTCGCCGCCGCCTCGGCCAAGATCGCCAAAGCGGCGCTCAAACTGATCGACATCCGGTACGAAGCGTTGCCCCATGTTACTGACGTGGACGCCGCCATGCGCGACGATGCGCCGGTTTTGCACCCCGGTCGCACCGACGAATCTGTGCCGCCGGGCATGTCGCCCAATGTCATCTCGCGCCATGAATTTGGCCACGGCGATATTGACGCAGGTCTGGCCAAAGCCGACCGCGTGCTGGAACGGACCTACCGCACCGAGGCCACGCATCAGGGCTATATTGAGCCGCACGCCTGTCTGGCGCAGATGGCGGCAGACGGTCAGGCCGATCTGTGGTGCTGCACCCAAGGCCACTACATGGCGCGCAATGTCTGCGCTGACATTCTGGGGCTGAAGCAGGGCCAACTGCGCGTCACCGCTTCGGAAATCGGCGGCGGTTTTGGCGGCAAGACGACCGTTTTTCTGGAACCCGTCGCCCTGATGCTGGCACGTAAATCGGGCCGCCCGGTCAAAATGGTAATGACCCGAAGCGAAGTCTTGCGCGCAACCGGGCCCACTGCCTCAAGCTCCATCGATGTGCGCATCGGCATGACCAAGGACGGCCGCATCACGGCAGGCTTTGCCGAGCTGCGTTATCAGGGCGGTGCCTATCCCGGCTCTCCGGTTGATATGGGATCGATGTCGGCATTTGCGCCCTACGATCTGGAACATGTGAAAACCATCGGCTGGGACGTTGTCAGCAACCGGCCCAAACAGGCCGCGTACCGTGCCCCCGGCGCACCGATGGCCGCATTCGCCGTGGAAAGCGCCATTGACGAGTTGGCGCGCGGTTTTGATCTGGACCCGCTTGAGGTGCGGCTGAAGAACGCCGCGCGCGAAGGCACCCGCGCATCCTATGGCCCGACCTATCCCGCCATCGGGCTGGAAGCGACCCTGCGCACTGCGCATGCGCATCCCCACTGGACCGCCCCGCTGGGCAAAAATCAGGGGCGCGGCGTGTCCTGCGGTTTCTGGTTCAACTTTGGCGGCAATACCTGTGTGTCGCTCAACATCGCCTTTGACGGCACCGTCACCGTGTCCGAAGGCAACCCCGACATCGGCGGATCGCGTGCCGCCATGTCGATGATGGCCGCCGAAGAACTGGGCATCCCCTACGACCGGATCCGTACCATCATCGCAGATACCGGATCGCTGGGCGTGAACGACGTGACCGATGGGTCGCGTGTGACATTTGCCGTGGGTCTGGCCACCATCGAGGCCGCCCGCGCCGCCATCCGCGAGATGTGCAAACGCGCCGCCCAGGTCTGGGGCATTGATGCGGAAGCGGTGCAATGGGTTGATGGCGCGGCCCAGCCTGCGGGCCCCAACGCCGGTAAACATCCGCCCATGAGCCTTGCCGAGATTGCGGCCATCGCGTCAAACACCGGCGGCCCGATTGCCGGGCATCACGAGGTAAACGCAGAAGGCGCCGGGGTCAGCTTTGCCACGCATATGTGCGACACCGAAGTGGACCCCGAAACCGGCGCGGTCAAAATTCTGCGCTATACGGTGTTTCAGGACGCGGGCAAGGCCGTGCATCCGGCCTATGTCGAAGGCCAGTTTCAGGGCGGCGCGGTGCAGGGCATCGGTTGGGCGCTGAACGAAGAATATATCTACGGCGAAGACGGGATACTGCAAAACGCAGGTTTCCTTGATTACCGTATTCCCGTCGCGTCCGACCTGCCGATGATTGATGCGGTCATTCTGGAAATCCCCAATCCGGGGCATCCCTACGGCGTGCGCGGGGTCGGTGAGACCTCCATTGTGCCACCGCTCGCGGCGGTTGCCAATGCGGTGTCCGCAGCGGCGGGCGTGCGGATGACCAGCCTGCCCATGTCACCGCCCAAGGTGCTGGCGGCGATCCGGTCGGCCTGATGGTCAAGGTCCGGATATGGGGGTCGCTGGCCGCGATGACCGAAGACCAGACCGAGGTTGAGATTGACGCCGACACCTTGCGCAGCCTGCTGGACGGGTTGGGCGAAAAATACCCCGCGATCCGGCCACAGCTGGACCGCGGGGTTTCCGTCGCGATTGACGGGCGCGTCTATAACGACAGTTGGTTCACCCCGATCTCCGAAGACAGCGAAGTCGTGCTTCTTGCCCGTCTCAAGGGTGGCTGACGCGCGCGGGCCTGATCAGGTTTTGGCCTCTTCCAGAAATTCGATCTCAACAAAGGCAAATTCATGATCGTTGCCGTTCAGCACGTCATGCTCAACCCCCAGATCACGGTAATAGGGCACGCCGATTTTCAGCTCTGACCGGGTGGTGGTCCCGTCTTTGTGCGCGATCTCAAGGGTTCCGTCCTGGATCGGCACAACGATGTAGTCGTATTCATGCCGGTGCCAGCCGGTGTTGTCCCCCCGTCCCGCGAACCGCCATTCGGTCACGCGGGTGCGGTCGTTGTCGATTAACACCTTGGGTGTTGCCGTTCCTGTTGTTGCCTGGGTGCACATCTGTCTGCTCCTGCACGAAAGGGTGACGCGTCGGCCCTTTTGCCGTTCGCTACAATTGGACATTCCCTTACCAAGCACGATCCTGCAATGGCTTCGCTGCCCCTGCCCCAAATCCACCCGCGTCCATTGAGCCTGAATGACATCTGCGTTCGCGGATTCCCCTCCGCCATTGCACCAATCCGCGCATGATACATGCGCATACTTGACGCGCACTAAATCCCCTCATATATTCCTCACCAAAGGAGCATCCCGATGAACGCCCAAACCCGCAAGCCTGCCAATCTGACCCTCGACGCCGCTTTGCTGGCCGAAGCGCGTGCGCTGAAGGTCAATCTGTCACGCGCGGCAGAGGAAGGCATTCGTCACGCTGTCAGCGAAAGACGCAAGCGCGCATGGCAGGCGGAAAATGCCGCCGCGCTCGAAAGCTCCAACCGCTTTGTGGAAACCAGCGGTCTGCCGCTTGCGCAATACCGACAGTTCTGATGGCACGCCATGACGTGTTCACCGGTCCTTCGGGGGGCTATCTGCTGGATGTGCAAAGCGATCTTCTGGATGGATTGAACACCCGCGTTGTCGTGCCGCTGATGCCGCGCGATGCGGCACCGACCCCGGCCAGACGGCTGAACCCCGTTTTCGACATCGACGGGCACGCGCATGTCATGGTGACACAGTTCATGGCCGCCGTACCCGTGGCCATCCTGACCGGACCCGCCGGTGATCTGCGCACACAGGCGGATGAGATTACCCAAGCCATCGACATGTTGATGCAGGGGTTTTGACCCTTCCACGCTTCCCCACCAGCGGACGTATCCGTCAAAAACTCAGCGTCGCCTGCACCGCACGTTGCCACGCATCATAGCTTTGGTCGCGGGCTGCCCTGTCCATCTCTGGCGTGAACGTACGCTCCAACGCCCAGCTTTTGGCGAAACCTTCCATATCCGGGTAAATCCCCGCGCGCTGTCCGGCCAGCCACGCAGCCCCCAGCGCCGTTGTCTCCAACACCTGCGGGCGGTCCACCGGCGCGCCGATGATGTCGGACAGAAACTGCATCGCCCAGTCACTCGCGCTCATGCCGCCATCGACACGCAAGGTTGCGATATCGCCCTGCGCGCCCTGCGCCGTCCAATCGGCGCGCATCGCCTCCAGCAGATCGCGGGTCTGGAAACCGACGCTTTGCAGCGCCGCACGGGCCAGTTCGGGCGGGCCGGAACTGCGCGTCAGCCCAAAGACCGCGCCGCGACATTCGGGATTCCAATAGGGTGCGCCCAGCCCGACAAACGCCGGCACCAGCACCACATTCTGATGCGGATCGGCCTTTTCCGCCAGCGGCTGTGTCTCTGACGCCTCGCGGATGATCTTGAGACCGTCGCGCAACCATTGCACAACGGCGCCCGCAACAAAGATCGACCCCTCCAACGCATAGGTCGGTTTGCCGTCCAATTGATAGGCGATGGTGGTCAGCAGCCGGTTCTGCGACGTCACCGCCGTTTCGCCGGTGTTGAGCAGCGCAAAACATCCGGTGCCGTATGTTGATTTCATCATGCCGGGCTGAAAACACGCCTGCCCCACCGTTGCCGCCTGCTGGTCCCCTGCCACGCCAAGGATCGGGATCGGACGCCCGAACAGATCGGGACGCGTCATGCCGAAATCGGCGGCACAGTCGCAAACCTGCGGCAGCATTTCCATCGGGATGTCGAACAGCGCGCAAATCGTTTCGCTCCAGCGCCCTTTGTGGATGTCATAAAGCAGCGTGCGCGCCGCGTTTGTGGCGTCCGTCATATGCGCCGCGCCGCCGGTCAGCTTCCAGATCAGATAGCAATCCACCGTACCAAACAGCAACTCGCCGCGCCGCGCGCGGTCACGGGCGCCGTCCACATGATCCAGTATCCATTTCAGCTTGGTCCCGGAAAAGTAGGGGTCCGCCAACAGCCCGGTGCGCGCGGTGATCACCTTGTCATCGCCCGCTTCGCGCAGGCTGCGGCAATATTCGGCGGTCCGCCTGTCCTGCCAGACAATCGCATTATAGATCGGCGCGCCGGTCTTGGCGTCCCAGACCAGCGTCGTCTCGCGTTGGTTGGTGATGCCGATGGCCGCAATGTCCGCCGGACGCAGCCCCGCCTTTTCGATCACCGCCCGGCAGGTGCCCGCTGTGGTGGACCACAGATCAGCGGGGTCATGTTCCACCCATCCGCTGTCCGGAAAGTGTTGCGGAAATTCCTCCTGCGCGGTGGCTTTGACGCGCATGTCGCTGTCGAAAATGATGGCTCGCGACGATGTTGTGCCCTGATCAATGGCCAGAATATGTGACATTTATCTTCCCCGCTCCTGCGCCGGGAAGTGTCGCGCCATCACCCGCCCGAGTCAACGGAAACGGGCGCGAAGGCTGGAAGGAATATCCAGCCTTCGCTATCACTTAGGTCTATTTCGCTGCCTGCGGAAAGGCCGGCAGCAAATCCACATGACGCGGGTCATGCTGAATGATCAGCGTGGCACCGGTATTCGCGACCAGCTTTTTCATCCGGTCGATGGACGCCAGCGTTTGTGAACGGTTGTAGTTGAACGTCGGCACTCCGTCATTGGCCAACTGTTCTTCAAAATGCACCACGTCACCGGACAGCAGGACGGGCCCGGTTTCCGCCAGATTGACCATCAGCATCGTCTCGCCGGGCGTGTGACCGGGGGCCATCAGCATCATCACCGATCCGTCGCCGAACACATCCTTGTCGGCTGTGATCTTGTCCGCGGTGCCACCGCCCGACAACCAATGCTGAAGCGGGGCCGGGTCCGCGAACCCCTGAGCATAGGCAGGCAGCGGGTCCATCTCAAGCGTCGAAAAATCCTGCTCCGCGATCAGCAGCGTCGCGTTCGAAAAGCTGGGTGCCTGTCCGGTGTGGTCAAAGTGATAATGGCTGATCCCGACCATGCCGATGTCATCCGGTGTCAGATCAAGCTGCGCCAATTGTTCGACCAGATCCGACTTCAGCGTTGGTGCAACGGGGGCCGCCGGGTCCTGCGCCGCGCCCTTGAGGCCCGCAGGCAGGCCCGCGTCCCACAGCAGATATTCATCGTCATGCTTGACCAGATAACAACTGCCAACCAGCGACTTTGACTGATCGGTATAGGCGTTCGTGTCAGAGAACAGATTAAGGTAATTCACCTGCACATCGCCGCAATCCAATCGCCATAACATGACCTCCGCACTGGCGGCGGTGCCAGCTAAAACAGCAAATGCGGTGGTTGCAGCGAGGGTTCTAAAAGCACTCATGTGGGTCTCCTTCGGGAGGTTGAGGGGAATTACCGTCCCCCCATGAACTATCGCGCCGCCTTACGATTTCCACCCCCTTGCGCGCGCGCCCATGCAAAACGGGGCCCCGCAGGGCCCCGCTTCATCGATAATTTCAAGCGATGGCGATTACTGCCAGGACTTGATCAGCTCGTCATAGCTGATGGTCTCTGGCTCAGGATCTTCGTTATCAAGCTTGGCAACAGGCGAACCTTCCTGCTCCAGCCAGAACGACGCGTCCTTTACCTCGTTCATCTTCGGACCCAAGTCGCCCTGAACGCCGGAACGCTCGATGCGCTCCATCACTTTTTCCTGCTCGGCACACAGGCTGTCCAATGCTTCCTGTGCGGTCTTCGCACCGGACATTGCATCGCCAATGTTCTGCCACCACAGCTGTGCCAGCTTTGGGTAATCCGGCACGTTTGTACCGGTTGGGGACCATGCCACACGCGCAGGCGAACGGTAGAATTCCACCAGACCGCCCAGTTTCGGCGCCCGCTCGGTAAAGCTTTCGTGCTGGATCGTCGATTCACGAATGAACGTCAGACCGGCATGGGATTTTTCCACATCCACCGTCTTGGAGGTGACAAACTGCGCATAAAGCCATGCGGCCTTGGCACGGTCCACTGGTGTGCTTTCCATCAAGGTCCACGACCCCACGTCCTGATAGCCGACCTTCTGGCCGTCTTTCCAGTATGCGCCGTGCGGTGACGGTGCCATGCGCCACTTTGGCGTGCCGTCCTCGTTCAGCACAGCCTTGGCCGCATCGTTTACCATGTCAGCGGTGAACGCGGTGTACCAGAACATCTGCTGGGCAATCGCGCCCTGTGCAGGCACTGGTCCGGCCTCGCCAAAGGTCATACCGGCGGCTGCGGGTGGCGTGTATTTCTCCAGCCACTCGATCGACTTGTTGATCGCATAGACCGCTGCGGCATCGTTGGTGGCACCGCCCCGTGTGACGCAAGATCCGACGGGTTGTGAATTTTCATTCACCCGGATGCCCCATTCATCGACCGGCAGGCCGTTGGGTTCACCGACATCGCCCATGCCCGCCATCGACATCCACGCATCGGTATAGCGCCAGCCAAGCGATGGGTCTTTCTTGCCGTAGTCCATGTTGCCATAAACCTCGACACCGTCGATGGTGCGACCGGTAAAGAATTCGGCAATGTCCTCATAAGCGGACCAGTTGACCGGCACGCCCAAATCATAGCCGTACTTTTCCTTGAATTCGGCCATCAGTTCGGGATCGGTGAACCAATCCTGGCGGAACCAATACAGGTTCGCGAACTGCTGGTCGGGCAGTTGGTACAGATCACCATCCGGCGACGTGGTGAAATCCAGACCGATGAAATCGGTCAGATCCAGACCGGGGTTGGTCACGTCCTTGCCTTCGCCCGCCATCCAATCGGTCAGGCTGCGCGCCTGCTTGTAGCGCCAGTGGGTGCCAATCAGGTCGCTGTCGTTGATGTAGGCATCATAGATATTCTCGCCCGACTGCATTTGTGTTTGCAGCTTTTCGACAACGTCGCCTTCGCCGATCAGGTCATGGGTGATGTTGATCCCCGTGATCGCTGTGAACGCGGGCGCCAGCACATTGGCCTCGTATTCATGGGTCGTGATGGTTTCGGACACCACCTTGATGTCCATCCCCTTAAAGGCCTCTGCCGCGTCGATGAAAAACTGCATCTCCGCTTCTTGCTCTTCGCGGCTCAGCGCCGAGCGTTCGATGGTTTCATCGAGAAACTTCTTCGCCGCTTCCATATCGGCAAAGACCGGCCCGGCCAGCAGACCAAGCGTGGCCGCGAGCGCGGTGCTTGATTTCATGATTGATAGTCGCATTCTGTCCTCCCTAGACATTTGAATGGGTCGTATGTGGCGCCCCGGAAATACCGGATCCGCCGGTTGTTGCGCCTATACCCAACGGAAAACCGCTGCCGCATAGACCAGACAGACCAGCAGCGCAAAGGGCTGCGGGCCCGCCTCGAAACCCAGCCAGATCAAATTGATAAAGGCCGAGCCGAGAAGCGTGATGAACAAACGGTCACCACGGGTTGTTTCAATCCGCAGGATGCCGACACGCGGCGTCTCGGGGAATTTGATCGCGAGCACCGTAAAGGTGATTAGTAACGCCGCGATGACAGCAAAAAAGATTGCGGTCGGCATGGTCCAGGCCATCCATCTCATTTGGGCAACTCCTCGTATCGCGCGGTGAAGTAAGGATTTTCGCCCACGGATATTCCGTATGGATCACGCGAAATATGAGGATCGAGGAGATTTCGTTTGCCTTTACGTCCTCGCCTGAGTGAGCATTCTACGATTTCGTCTCTAGTTAAGTCTTGACAGACTAACCTCTGAAGGACCGTTATCAGCTCCGATTCACTGAACATCCCACCGGAAAACTCGCGCGAGTAGATAGAGGTGAGACTGTCGAAGCCTTCGACAAATAGCTTGTGAGTACTTCTCACCATCACACCCTCCCCAACGCGAAACCCTTCGCGATGTAATTGCGGACAAAATAGATCACCAGCGCGCCGGGCACGATGGTCAGCACCCCCGCCGCCGCCAGCACGCCCCAGTCAAGGCCGGAGGCCGACACCGTGCGTGTCATCGTGGCAGCGATGGGTTTGGCATCCACCGATGTCAGCGTGCGTGACAGCAGCAGTTCCACCCATGAGAACATGAAGCAGAAAAATGCCGCGACGCCGATGCCGCTGGCGATCAATGGCGTGAAGATGCGGATGAAAAAGCGCGGGAACGAATAGCCGTCCAGATACGCTGTCTCGTCGATCTCCTTGGGCACGCCGCGCATGAACCCTTCGAGGATCCACACCGCCAGCGGCACGTTGAACAGACAATGCGCCAGCGCGACGGCGATGTGCGTGTCGAACAGACCCACCGACGAATAAAGCTGAAAGAACGGCAGCGCAAAAACCGCAGGCGGCGCCATCCGGTTGGTCAGCAGCCAGAAAAACAGATGTTTGTCACCCATGAACGAATAGCGGCTGAACGCATAGGCGGCAGGCAGCGCCACGGTCAGGCTGATCACCGTGTTCATCACCACATAGATCAGACTGTTGACATAGCCCATGTACCAGCTCGGATCGGTCAGGATCTTGGTGTAGTTGGCCAGCGTCAGATCACGCGGAAAAAGCGAGAACGAACCAAGGATTTCGGCGTTGGTCTTCAGGCTCATGTTGATCAGCCAATAGATCGGCAGCAGCAGGAAGATCAGGTAAACCGCCATGACAATGGCCGATCCGTTGGGGCGGAACCGCTGCTTTCGCGTGGCATATGCCGTGTCGGTCACTGCACCGGGCAGGCCGGACGCGCCGGGCGCTTGGACTGTTGCGTCGGTCATCACACACCATCCCTTTTATCAAGGTTGACCATCACGGTGTAGAACACCCACGATATCAGCAGGATCACCAGAAAATACATCAGGCTGAACGCCGCTGCCGGGCCCAGATCAAACTGGCCGATGGCCATCTTGACCAGATCAATCGACAGGAACGTGGTCGCATTGCCCGGCCCGCCACCTGTCACCACGAACGGTTCGGTGTAGATCATGAAACTGTCCATGAACCGCAGCAGGATCGCGATCATCAGCACACCCGCCATCTTTGGCAGTTCGATATAGCGGAACACGGCCCAACGGCTGGCCTGATCAATCTTGGCCGCCTGATAATAGGCGTCCGGGATCGACTGCAATCCGGCATAGGCCAGCAGCGCCACCAGCGAGGTCCAGTGCCACACATCCATCACGATCACCGTGATCCAGGCCGCTGTAATGTCCTGGGTATAATTATACGACACCCCCAGCTGATCCAGCGTATAGCCCAGCAATCCAATGTCCACGCGTCCGAAGATCTGCCAGATGGTGCCGACAACGTTCCACGGGATCAGCAGCGGCAGCGACATCAGCACCAGACAAAGCGACGCCCAGAACCCCTTTTTGGGCATGTTGAGCGCCACGAAAATGCCCAAAGGCACCTCAATCGCAAGGATGATCGCGGAAAAGATCAATTGCCGCCCCAGCGCATCCCACATCCGGTCACTGGCCAGCATGTCGGAGAACCATTCCAGCCCCGCCCAGAAGAACTGGTTTTGCCCGAATGTGTCCTGAACCGAATAATTGACCACGGTCATAAGCGGAATGACGGCGGAAAACGCGACAAGGATCAGCACGGGCAGCACAAGGAACCATGCCTTTTGATTGACGGTCTTGTTCATGCGGCTTCCCCCTCGGCGCGCACGCGCCAGTCATCGGCATAGACGTTGATGCCAGCCGGATCGAAGGTCACTGCGTTGGTGCTTTCGGGCACCTCCGCCCCTTCTTCGGCAATCGCGTTGATCTGCGCGCCTTCCACGTCCAGCCGGATGATCTTGTGACGGCCCACGTCTTCGACCCGCGTCACGCGGGCAGGCACGCCGCCGCCGACTTGGGACAGGCGCACGAATTCTGGCCGCACGCCAATCTGTACCTTTGCGCCCTCGGGCCGGTATCCCGCCCCCAGCGGCACCTGCGCACCCGCCACCGTTGCCATGTCACCGCTGATCTGCGCGGGCAGCAGGTTCATCCCCGGCGAGCCAATGAAATACCCCACAAAGGTATGCGCCGGCCGCTCGAACAATTCCTGCGGTGTGCCGATCTGCACAACGCGCCCATCGTACATCACCACCACCTTGTCGGCAAACGTCAGCGCCTCCGTCTGGTCGTGGGTCACATAGATCATCGTATGCCCAAATTCGTTGTGCAGCGATTTCAACTGGGTGCGCAGCTCCCATTTCATATGCGGATCAATCACCGTCAGCGGCTCATCGAACAACAGCGCATTCACGTCCTCGCGCACCATTCCGCGCCCCAGCGATATTTTCTGCTTGGCGTCCGCCGTCAGCCCGCGCGCCTTGCGGTTCAGCTGATCCTCCATGCCGATCATCGCCGCGATCTGCTGTACCCTTTGCGCGATATAGCCCGCATCCGCGCCCCTGTTGCGCAGCGGAAAGGCCAGATTATCGCGCACCGTCATCGTGTCATAGACCACCGGAAACTGGAAAACCTGCGCAATATTGCGCGCCGCGGTCGGTGCATGGGTCACGTCCACGTCATCAAACAGGATGCGTCCCTGACTGGGATGCAAAAGCCCTGATATGATATTGAGCAGCGTGGACTTGCCACAGCCCGATGCGCCCAGCAGGGCATAGGCTTCGCCGTCCACCCAATCATGATTAAGCTCCTTGAGCGCGAAATCAGTCTCAGACTTGGGGTGCGGCAGATAGGAATGCGCAAGGTTATCCAGCGTGATCTTGGCCATCATGCAGCCTCCGCATAAGGGGCGGCGGACACCAATGCGCCATCCGGTCCGAAAACGTAGACATGCGCCGGATCAAGATAAACCCGCAGATCCTGCCCCGGCTTCAGCGTCTGCACGCCGTGCACCAGACCGACCCAGCGCGCGCCGTGGTGTTCAAGGTGCACAAACGTCTCTGACCCGGTGATCTCGGTCACGCTCAGCCTCGTGTCGAACGCCAGCGCCCCCTGCCCTGCCGGTTTCAGCGCCAGATGGTTGGGCCGGAAACCGGCGGTGTACCGGCCATCCGCCAGCGCGGTCATTCCCGCAGGCAAAGGCGCCTCGCCATCGCCACCAAAGACCAACGTCTGCCCGCGCTTTTCAACCTCAAGAAAATTCATCGGCGGATCGGAAAATACCCGCGCCGTGGTGGCATCCATCGGGCGGCGGTACACGCTGGGCGTCGGCCCGAATTGCGTCACGCGCCCTTCCCACAAGGTCGCAGTATTGCCGCCCAGCAAAAGCGCCTCTTCCGGCTCTGTCGTTGCATAGACAAAGATCTGTCTCTTATACACATCTGACGCTGCCGAC
>JAGXHC010000279.1 GCA_024636405.1 Sulfitobacter sp.
CTTGTGGATCGCGGTGAGGTGCTTGAGGTCAAGCTCACAAGCGGAACGTTGCAGAGCGTCCCGATGGATGCGCTGCTAAACGGTGCAAACCTTGCCGCGGTTGGTGACGGCAGTTCGGACCGCTGGGAAGTGTTCCAATTCGCCGATGCCGAACTGGTGGCGCCTGACACCTACTGGCTGAAGAACCGGCTGCGCGGTCAGGTCGGGACGGACGGGATTATGCCGGAGGTCTGGCCAACCGGATCGTGGTTTGTCCTTCTGGATGGCGTTCCATCCCAGATCGACTTGAGCCCCAACTTGCGACGGGTCGTGCAGCATTACCGGACCGGTCCGGCGCGACGCAGCTATGACGATCCGTCTTATCGCCATTTAATCCGGTCTTTTGATGGCAACGGATTGCGTCCTTTCAGCCCCTGTCATCTGCGCAGTACCGCGCGCGGCAACGGTGATCTTGATCTGAACTGGATTCGCCGCACACGGGTGAGTGGTGATAGCTGGGACGGCGTAGATGTGCCGCTGGGCGAGGAGGCGGAGAGCTATCTGGTGCGAATTCTGCAAGAAGACACGATCCTGCGTGAGATAACGGTTTCGCAGGCTCGGTGGACCTACGTTGCGCAGGGCCGATTGGCTGACGCGGCTTTGGGACCGCTGAGCGTGTCGGTGGCGCAAATCTCGGCAGTGTACGGACCTGGACCGGCGACGATCCTGCAAATCGGGAATTGATCTGTGCGCTTAAAGACGGTGATCTGACAGCGGCGGTGGGTATTTCTGAGGTTGGTGTGCGCATCGTGTGGCGCGGTTTAATAGAGCCGTCGCGCCGCTGGGTGCGCCGCGCAGACCGGGCCCGCCCGCCGTTGCGGCCGACACCTTGATGAGGAAAAATTGGGCAGCACTTGCAAGTGAGGTCAATAGACCCACATTTGAAGTACGCTCATTCATGTGTTTGTGTTTGGTTTGGTGATGTTGCATGTAGTAAGCTTGAGCGCAGCAAAGGATCCGAATTATGGCTGAACCCCGCAGAAATATTGCCAATCTGGATCCAGTCTGGAACCAGATTCAGACTGAGGCACAGCAAGCCGTCAAAGACGAGCCGCTGATTGGCGGTTTTGTTCATGCTTGTATCTTGCATCATAAGTCGATCGAAAAGGCGCTGTCTTACCGTATCGCAGCAAAGCTTGCATCCAACGAGATGTCGATGGTGGTGATCCGCGAGATCGTCGAGGAAGCGTACGACGCCGAGCCTTCGCTGGTTGCCGCCGCGCGGGCCGATCTGATGGCAATTTACGAGCGTGATCCAGCCTGCCATCGGCTGGTGCAGCCGATCCTTTATTTCAAGGGCTATCAGGCGGTGCAGGCCTACCGCGTCGGGCATCATCTGTGGATGCATGGCAAACGCGATCTGGCCTATTTCGTTCAGATGCGGGTAAGCGAGATATTCGGCGTCGATATCCATCCAGCGGCAAAGATCGGCAAAGGCATAATGATCGACCACGCCCATTCCGTGGTGATTGGCGAGACCGCAGTTGTCGGCGACAATGTGTCGATGCTGCATTCCGTAACGCTGGGCGGAACGGGCAAGGAAGAAGAGGACCGCCACCCCAAGATTGGCGATGGCGTTCTGATTGGCGCAGGCGCCAAGGTGTTGGGTAACATCACGGTCGGTCGTTGCAGTCGCATTGCCGCCGGGTCAGTGGTGTTGGAATCGGTGCCGCCCTGCAAGACGGTGGCAGGCATTCCTGCGCGGATCGTGGGCGAAGCGGGATGTGAACAGCCTTCGATTTCCATGAACCACATGCTGGGTCCAAACGCGGATTGAGGCTGGTTCTAATTTTTATGAGAACTGAAAAGCCGGGGCGGTGCCCCGGCTTTTGTGTGATATCGGCGACCTTATCCATGGGTTGCGTCACTCAAAGCCGAACATAGCGGTCAGGCCAGCATGGTCAGTGGGTTTTCCAGATTTTCCTTTATCGCATTGAGCAATTCAGCGCCAAGCGCGCCATCAATGACGCGGTGATCCACCGACAGCGTGACGGACATGACCGTGGCAACTTCGACGCCGCCGGATTTATTGACCACGGGTTTCTTGCTGCCGGCACCCACAGCCAAAATGGCACCGTGGGGCGGGTTGATCACGGCGTCGAAATTGTCGATGCCGAACATGCCGAGGTTCGAGATTGCAAAGCTGCCGCCCTGATATTCATGGGGGGCAAGCTTGCGGTCGCGGGCGCGCGCGGCGAGATCCTTCATTTCGGCCGAAAGGGCGGAAAGTGACTTCATCTCCGAATCTTTCAGCACCGGGGTAAAGAGCCCGCCTTCGATGGCCACCGCGACGGCCACATCCGAGGGTCTTAGTTTCAGGATGCGATCGCCCGCCCAGACCGCATTGGCGTCCGGCACCTGTTGCAGGGCCAGTGCGCAGGCTTTGATGATGAAGTCATTCACCGAAAGCTTGACACCGCGCTTTTCAAGCTGCGCGTTGAGGTCGGCACGAAATGCCATCAGCGCGTCCAATTGGATGTCACGGCGCAGATAGAAATGCGGGATCGATTGTTTTGCCTCGGTCAGGCGGGCGGCGATGGTCTTGCGCATACCATTGAGGGTGATTTCCTCAAAGTCGCGGCCCTCGTACATCTTGATGACGGCTTGCGCGGACGGACCTGCGGCAAGGGTGGCCTTAGGTGCGTCGGCTGTAGGCGCAGCGGCCTTGGGACTTTCGCTGGCGGTCACACCTTCGACATCCGCTTTGACGATGCGTCCATGCGGACCGGAGCCTGCAATATCCGCCAGATCAATCCCTTTGTCCGCAGCTATTCGCCGCGCGAGGGGGGAGGCAAAGATCCGCTCCCCATCGCCCTTGCTTTGCTTGGCTGGGGCAGGGGGCGCGTCCGTGGCGCTGCCCTTATCACCCTTGGGCGGGTCTGCCTTATCGGCGGGTTCCGCAGGCGCTGCTTTGGCAGCGGCGTCCTGCTTGGGCGCGGACGTGGCGCCGATGTCATCCGCGCTTTCGCCCTCTTCGAGCAACACGGCAATGGGGGTGTTTACCTTGACGCCTTCCGTACCGTCGGCCACCAGAATCTTGCCGATGGTGCCTTCGTCCACGGCCTCGAATTCCATGGTGGCCTTGTCGGTCTCGATCTCGCACATCACGTCACCGGAAGCGACGGTATCACCTTCCTTGACCAGCCATTTGGCCAAAGTGCCTTCTTCCATCGTGGGGCTGAGGGCGGGCATGAGGATTTCTATGGGCATAAGTCCGCTCCTTACCTGTAGGTGACTTTGTGTACGGCTTCGATCACCTCGGCGGTGGTGACAAGCGCGTGTTTCTCAAGGTTGGCCGCATAAGGCATCGGCACGTCCTTGCCGGTACAGTTGATCACGGGCGCATCCAGATAATCAAAGGCTTCCTGCATGATCACGCTGGAGATGTAGTTCCCCACCGATCCTTGTGGCCAGCCTTCTTCGACCGTGACGCACCGGTTGGTCTTCATCACCGATTTGATGATGCTGTCGGTGTCCATCGGGCGCAGGGTGCGCAGGTCAATCACCTCCGCCTCGATGCCATCCTCGGCCAGTTTTTCCGCGGCCTCAAGCGCATAGGTCATGCCGATCCCGAAGCTGACGATGGTGACATCCGACCCTTCGCGCCAAATACGCGCCTTGCCGAACGGCACAGTGTAATCATCTACGTCCGGCACCTCAAAGCTGCGGCCATAAAGGATCTCGTTCTCCAGAAAAATCACCGGGTTGGGATCACGGATCGCGGATTTCATCAGACCTTTGTAATCGGAGGCGGAGTAGGGCATGCAGACCTTCAGCCCCGGCACCTGCATGTACCAGGCGGCGTAATCCTGGCTATGCTGCGCACCGACGCGGGCAGCGGCACCATTGGGGCCGCGGAACACCATCGGCGCACCCATCTGACCGCCGGACATATAAAGCGTTTTCGCCGCGGAGTTGATGATCTGGTCAATCGCCTGCATGGCAAAGTTCCAGGTCATGAATTCAATGATCGGACGCAAACCGCCAAAGGCCGCGCCGACGCCGATACCGGCAAACCCGTGTTCCGTAATCGGCGTGTCGATCACCCGCTTGGCGCCGAATTCATCCAGCATTCCTTGCGAAATCTTGTAGGCACCCTGATATTCGGCCACCTCTTCGCCCATCAGGAATACCGCCTCATCGCGGCGCATTTCTTCGGCCATGCCGTCGCGCAGGGCCTCGCGGACGGTCTGCTGCTTAAGTTTGGTGCCTTCGGGCCAGTCCGGTGTGGTGTCGGCCTTTGGCGCATCTGGCTTCGGCTGGCTTTTGCCGTCAGCAGGCTTGTCGGATGCGGCCTTGTCGGACGCGGCCTTGTCGGGGGCGGGTTTTTCCGTCTTAGGGGTGGACGGGGCGGATTTGATGTCGTCCGCGCTTTCGCCCTCTTCCAGCAGCACCGCGATGGGTGTGTTGACTTTGACACCCTCGGTGCCTTCTTCGATCAGGATCTTGCCGATGGTGCCTTCGTCCACGGCCTCAAATTCCATCGTGGCCTTGTCGGTCTCGATCTCGGCCATGATGTCACCGGATTTCACGGCATCGCCTTCCTTTACCAACCACTTGGCAAGGGTGCCTTCTTCCATTGTGGGGCTCAGGGCGGGCATCAGAATTTCAGTTGCCATGTCTCAAGCCTCCTGCGGAACTTCGGTTGCGTAAATGTCGGTCCACAGCTCGTCGAGCGCGGGTTCGGGGCTTTCCTTGGCAAACTCGGCGCTGTCGTTCACGATCTTCTTGATCTCCTTGTCGATGGCCTTCAGATCTTCTTCGCTGGCATGTTTTCCGGTCAGCAACAGGGTGCGCACAGCTTCAATCGGGTCGCGTTCGTCGCGGACCTTCTGCACTTCTTCGCGGGTGCGGTACTTGGCCGGATCAGACATGGAATGGCCACGGTAGCGGTAGGTCTTGATCTCAAGGATATACGGGCCACTCCCGGCACGGCAGTGTGCAACCGCTTTTTCGCCAGCCTCTTTCACCGCCAGCACGTCCATCCCGTCGACGGCCTCGCCCGGAATGCCAAAGGCTTTGCCTCGTTCCCAGATTTCGGCAGAAGAGGTTGACCGCTGCTGCGACGTGCCCATCGCATACTGGTTGTTTTCGATCACGAAAATCACCGGCAGTTTCCACAGGGCGGCCATGTTGAAGGTTTCATAGACCTGGCCCTGGTTGGCGGCACCGTCACCGAAGTAGGTAAAGGTGACGTGATCGTTGCCCTTGTATTTGTCGGCAAATGCGATGCCCGCGCCGAGCGGTACGTTCGCGCCGACAATTCCGTGGCCACCGTAAAATCTTTTCTCCTTGGAGAACATGTGCATCGAGCCACCCTTGCCCTTGGAATACCCGTCCTGACGGCCTGTCAGCTCGGCCATGACGCCGTTGGGATCCATGCCACAGGCCAGCATGTGACCGTGGTCGCGGTAGGTGGTGATGCGGCTGTCGCCTTCCTTGGTGGTGGCTTCCAGCCCGACAACAACTGCTTCCTGACCGATATAAAGATGGCAGAAGCCGCCAATCAGACCCATACCGTAAAGCTGGCCGGCCTTTTCCTCAAACCTGCGGATCAACAGCATGTCCCGGTAATAAGCCTTGAGTTCATCAGCCGAAACATTGGGTTTCTTAGTGGACTTCTTCGCAGCCATGGGCGTCTCCTCCGGTCAGCGCAATCGCGGGCAGCACAGATAGTTTAGTGTTAAACTATTGCTTACCGCATTCGGTCGGGGTTGGCGAGAGCGTTTGTGATGGCGCTACGGCCCACACCACGCCTTTCCCTGTTGATCACCACCCTAGATCAGGATGCAACAAACGCAACCGGGTTCCGGGCAAGGCAACCAAAGGGGCAGGCGGGAATGCTGTGCAGCGCAGGCTCAGCGAATGACAATCTCATCGGTGCGGATCATGCCCAGCACTTTGCGCGTCTGTTCGTCCAGAAGATCAAGATCCAGATAGTCGTCCGACAACCGCTGCGTCAGGTTTTCCATCCGTGCCACGTCGGCGCGCACACTGGCCAGCTGAACCCGCAATTCCTGGCTTTCCGACAGGATCACAGCACGGCGAAACAGTCCAAAGTCGCCTTGAACGGCCGCAAAGGTAAAATACATGCTCAGCGCAAAAGCGATTGCGAAGAACAATAGCGTGCCAAAAGCGGGGCGTGCGGTGCGGTTCATGATATCTGCCTCGATCCGTCTCTTGATGGACGTGCCAGGACTATGACACAGCCGATTCGCCTTGTGAATCCCTTTATTCGCATGATTTGGACTTTGGACATGCCGCCGCTGGTCATCCCCCGGATCATCGTCGCAATGCTACCCGCCGATCGCCGCGACGCCCGGCAAGGTCTTGCCTTCCATCCATTCAAGGAACGCGCCGCCCGCAGTGGAGATATAGGTGAAATCGTCTGCAACCCCGGCC
>JAGXHC010000037.1 GCA_024636405.1 Sulfitobacter sp.
GACCACATGGACCCTGCATTGCCCGTCTATGCGGAGTTCTCAAACGAGGTCTGGAACTGGCAATTTGCACAGACCCGCTGGGCGGACGAGCAGGCACAGGCGCGCTGGGGCGAAAAGGATAAGGGCGCGCAATTCTACGGGGTGCGCGCTGCCGAGATCGCGCGGATATGGACGACGGTTTTTGGTGGCGTAGCCGATGCGCGACTGGTGAATGTGATTGCGACCCAGACCGGCTGGTTAGGGCTTGAGACGGAAATATTGGCGGCACCGCTTTTGCAAGCCCAAGGCGGCGCGGCCCCGGTTGAGGCATTTGATGCCTACGCCGTCAGCGGGTATTTCGGTGGTGTTCTGGGCCTTGCCGACGCCAAGCCAATGGTTGACGGCTGGCTAGCGGACAGCCTTGCAACGGCGCAGGCGGATGCAACGGCACAAGGGCTGAGCGGCGACGCGGCCACGCAATATATTGCGGCGCACCGCTTTGATCTGGCATCCGCGCAAGCAGGCCGCGAGTTGGCGGATGGATCAATCAGCGGCAATCCACAGGACACACTGGCGGATTTGATCGGGCGGGTCTGGCCCTATCACGCGGCTGTGGCGCGGGCGCATGGGTTGGACCTGATCATGTATGAGGGCGGATCGCATGTTGTCGGGATTGGTGCGCAAGTCGACGACGCAGACGTGACCGAGTTCATGCAGCACTTTAATTATACGCCGGAAATGGCGGAACTCTATGGAAAATTATTAGCTGGATGGAAAGACGTTGGCGGGCGGCTTTTCAATGCTTATTCAGACGTCTATGCGCCGACGAAATGGGGCAGTTGGGGTGCGCTGCGGCATCTGGATGATCGAAACCCGCGCTGGGATGCGCTGGTCGATTTTCTGGAATGACGCGCGTCAGTATCCTGATCCCTGCGCATAATGAGGCGCAGTATCTGTCGGCCTGCCTGGAGGCGATGCTGTTGTCAGACACCGATCCGGATGAGGTTGTGGCGGAGGTGGTGGTGATCGCAAACGGTTGCATCGACGCAACGGTTTCAATCGCCCGCGCAATGGCAGGCCGGATGGCGGCAAGGGGCTGGACCTTGCAGGTGCTGGAATTGCCAGAGGGTGGCAAGCTGAAGGCGTTGAACAGGGGCGAGACGGCAGCGACGGGCGATGTGCTGATCTATCTTGACGCGGATGTGCATGTCTCGCCGCCGCTTGTCGGCCAGATCGTGCGGGCGTTGGATATAGATGCGCCGCGCTATGCCAGCGGCCAGCCGCATGTGCTGACGGCACAGGGCAGGATCGCCCGCGCAATGGCAGGCCGGATGGCGGCAAGGGGCTGGGCCTTGCAGGTGCTGGAACTGCCGGAAGGTGGCAAGCTGAAGGCGTTGAACAAGGGCGAGGCGGCGGCGACGGGCGATGTGCTGATCTATCTTGACGCCGATGTGCATGTCTCGCCGCCCCTTGTCGGCCAGATCGTGCGGGCGTTGGACATAGAAGCGCCGCGCTATGCCAGCGGCCAGCCACATGTGGTGACGGCACAGGGCAAGATCGGCCGTGCATATGCGCGGTTCTGGCAGACGATGCCCTTCATGACCCAAGGGGTGGCCGGTTTCGGGCTGTTTGCGATGAACCGGGCCGGGCGCGCGCGCTGGGGCCAATGGCCCGACATCATTTCCGACGATACGTTTGCGCGGTTGCACTTCGCTCCGGCGGAACGGATCGGGGTCGCGGGCGGGTTTACATGGCCCATGGTTGAAGGTTTCGGGCCATTGGTGCGGGTGCGGCGGCGGCAGGACCGCGGGAACGCAGAGATTGCGCAGCGTTATCCGGCGTTATTGCAAAATGCCGATCCGCACGATGGCGCTGTGCCACTTTGGCGGCGCGGGGCGCGTGATCCGGCGGGGTTGGCTGTTTATCTTGCCGTGCGCATTGCGGGGCGTCTTCCGATACTGCGCAGTCAGGACCGTTGGGCGCGGGGCAGGTAGCGTCAGTCGGCCATCAGCTTGGCTAGTTTGGCAGCTGCGTCATGCACATCGTGCCGTTCAAGTGCGCGGGTGCGACCGGCTTGCCCCATCTCTTCCAGTCTCGCGACTGATGTCGTGCTCAGCGAAGTCAGCGCATCCGCCAGCGCGGGCACATCCCCCGCAGGCACCAGCCATCCGGTTACGCCCGGTTGCACCAGTTCAGGCGAGCCCGCGATATACGTGGTGATCACCGCACGCGCGGCGGCCATCGCTTCCATCACCACCATCGGCAGACCTTCGGCAAAGCTGGGCATCACCAGCGCATGGGCATTCGCCAATTCCGCATGGACGCGGTCTTCTGAAACCCACCCGGTCAGGGTGATGTTGTCAGACAGGCGATGGTGCGAAATAAGTGCCTCGATCTGGCCGCGCATGGGGCCATCGCCGATCAGGGTCAGGTGCAGGTCCGGCGCTTCTTTTGTAATCTTTGCCATAGCTGCAATCAGGGCAAGTTGGCCTTTTTGTTCAACGAACCGCCCGATATTGACCACCCGGATCGGCCCACCGGGCATTGGACTGGGCGCGGCAAAGCGTTCCGGCTCCACGCCGCAATGTACCACCTTGATCCTGTCCCAGTCATCGTGATCTGCCCAACGGCAAAGCTGGCTTCGGCAGAACTGGCTGATTGCGACGGTAAAAGTGGCATGGCTGATCTTGGTGCCCAACGACAGTGCGCGCGGGCTGTCGAATTCTTCGGGGCCGTGGACGGTAAAGCTGTATTTCGGACCGTCAAGCGCGTGTGCAAGCATCGCAACTGTTGTTGCATTGGTGCCGAAATGGGCGTGCACGTGGCTGACCTTGGCGTCCTTGAGCAGGGGCAGGACTGCGCAGGCCTCGGCAAGATAGACAAGGTGCCGCATCATGCCGCCTTCGGATCGCCGGGCGCAGACCAGAGCAAGGCGAAACGCGCCGAACCATTGAGCAGGCCTTGTTGCCAGCGTTTTGACCGTGGCGAGGGCCAATGCACCCAAGCCCTCAGCGAGGATATACCGCGTCTGCGCGGCCTCGCTGACGTCCTGGGGGTCCACAGGTATCTCATCGCTGCGGCGCATGGCGATGCGGGTGATGTCATGGCCCTGCGCCTCCAGCGCGCGCAATTCGCGACGGATAAAGGACTGCGAAGGCTGGGGATAGGTATTGAGAATATAGGCGATCTGCAAAACGGCCGTCCTGAATGGATTTTCGCACGCTAGCCGGGTGGTTGTGGCTGGCACAAGGGTGCAAAGCGAAATATGGTGCGGCGAAATCTTAGGTGAGGCAATTTTCCCAGTGTTGGCGCGGGTTTCCCATGTTCTGAAGGGTTCACACCTGATGGCGCGCGCGTTGCGCTCTGCATCGTGGATTGTGCTGAGTTACGGCGCCTCACAGGGCATCCGGCTGGCGTCGAACCTGATCCTGACGCGGCTGCTGTTTCCTGAGGCATTCGGCCTGATGGCCCTGATCAGCGTGATAACCGTCGGGCTGACGCTGTTTTCCGACGTCGGCATCGCGCCCTCGATCGCGCAGAGCAAGCGGGGCGATGATCCTGATTTCCTGAACACGGCCTGGACCATTCAAGTGATGCGCGGGTTTGGCCTGTGGCTTGCGGCCTGCGCGTTGGCTTATCCGGTGTCGGTTTTCTATGGCGAGCCGCTTCTGGCGCTTTATCTGCCTGTCGCGGCGCTGTCGCTGGTGGTGTCGGGGTTCAATCCGACGCGCGTCGAAACCGCACACCGCCATCTGCTGATGGGGCGGGTGACCGTGCTTGATCTAATATCGCAAGTGATCGGGATTGTGGCCATGGTGTTGCTGGCGCTGTGGCTGCAATCGGTGGCGGCATTGGTGATGGGCGGGGTGATCGGTGCGCTGGCCAAGCTGGCGCTGATGCATTTCGGCCTGCCCGGCGCGCGCAACCATCTGCGCTGGGAGCGGGCGGCAGCGATTGAGCTGGTCACTTTCGGCAAATGGATATTTCTGTCCACCATGTTCTGGTTCTTCGCTTCACAGGGGGACAAGGCCGTTTTGGGTAAATTCCTGACGCTGGAAAACCTCGGGATATATAACATTGGCTATTTTCTGGCGAGCTTTCCGCTGCTGCTGGGTCTCAGTGTCACGGGGCGAGTGATGATACCGGTCTACCGCGAAAACGCGGGCCAGATTAATCCGCGACTAAAGCGCATGCGGTACGGGCTGACGGCGGCGGTCATGGCGCTGCTGGTGGTGATGGCGATGATCGGTCCGTGGCTGGTGTCGGCGCTTTATGACATCCGATATGCCGCGAGCGGGGCGATTGTTGTTGTTCTTTCGGTCGCGCTAATGCCGCAGGTGATTGGCATGACCTACGATCAGGCAGCGCTGGCGGCTGGAGATTCGCGGCGCTTCTTTGTCTATTCGGCGCTGCGCTCCACGCTTCAGATTGTGCTGTTGCTGGTGGGGGCTGTCCACTCCGGGTTGATCGGGGCGCTTATCGGGATGGGCGTGGCGATGGTGTTGTCGCACGGGGTGCTGATCTGGCTGGCGCGAGCGCACCGGGTGTGGGATCCGCGCCATGACGCCCTTTTTGCCGTGATTGCGATTGTTGTGGGGACATGGGCCGTGTGGCTGAACCTGCCGCAGATCAAGCTTATGATGGCAATCACCGGGTCCTGAACGCTAACTTTTTGCGCGCGGTCCATTTCGGGCAAGTCGCGCGGCGCGGCCCTGTTGGCCTGCCTTGGTCCGGTCATGCAACACCTTGCGCAGACCGCGCGGCATTTTGCGCTTTGGCACTTCGGGTATGGACACCACAGGGGTCAGCCCGGTTTCGCGTTCCATCTGCCGTGCGCTGCGGATGACCGGGCGGCGGATTTCCAGCATCAACGCCGCCAGCAACGCAAGCGCTACGCTGGCGGCGCCGCCCAGGACCGCGCGATTGCGGCGGCTCATCGTGATGGGATAGTCGGGCAACAGCGCCTCTTCGATGGTGATCAACCGTTCACCGCGAGACGCCGATTCAAGCGTGAAGCCAACCTCTGCCTCATTGCGCCGGGTCGCGACCACCTCAAGTTGGTCTTGCAGTTGCGTCAGACGGCGGTCGAACTTGGCCAGCTCCCGCTCCACTTCCGGTGTAGTCTGCAATGTCGCGTTCAGCGTGTCGCGGCGGTCGTTCAGCAAACTGCGCTGAGTTGTCAGCGTGTCGATTTGCCCGTCGATCTCAGCCTGTTCGCGCGCCACGGTGGACGCGCGCCCGCCCTGATCAATGCGCCCGCGCGCCAATTGCGCTGCAATGATCTCGCGGTCCAGCGCAAGGATCGATTCGTTCAGGCTGGAGATTTCGGCGCGTTGAAATTCAACGCCCCCTTCGACGGAAAGGTCGTTCTCACTGCGGTAGGTTTCAACCTCCGCCTCGAGGGCGCGCAGGTCACGGATCAGGTTGCGTTCCTGCCCCTGAAAGAACTCAAGCGTTTCGCGGGTCTGCTCCTGGCGCTGTGCCGCAGACAGTGCGCGCGTACGGTCGGCAAATTCATGGGCAACAAGCTGGGCATTTTCGGCGCTGCCCATTTCGGCGGTGATGGTCAGAACAGCAATGGTGCCATCGTCTGCAAAGCCTTCGCGCGCGGCGGCAACGCCGGCAATGGTGACAGCAGTGCGCAGCCGGTCCACTTTTTCGGAGGGCCGAAGCGTGGACAAGTCTTGGTAAAGGCCGAATTTGTCGATGATTTCGGTCAGGCTGCTGCGCGCCATAAGTTGCTGTTCGATCAGCTGCAACCGCCGGGCGGAGGATCCTTCAACCGTGGAGGGGGCCAGATCATTGGCGATCTTGGGCTGCTCGATCTGTATCACTTCGGCGGAGCGGTACAGATGTGGCTGCTGCAGCGCCCACCAGACAGATGTCAGACAGCCAAGCACGATGATCGCAAGGATCAATCCTGCGCGCCTGCGGATCATGTCCAGCACGTCTTCGAGAGAATAGATCGGCCCCATCGTTCTCATTTCCAATCGCTGCCGCCGATAAACGCGACAAGCGCACGACGTTTTGTCGTTCAAAACCGAATAGTTTGTCGACAATAGGGCATTCGACAGGTTTCTGACAGTCCTGTGGCATGCCGGGCAGGGCTGCGGCTTAGCTGTAGCGGCGGATGCTGGCCGCACGCGCCCGGTTAAGGACCACGCCCAGCAGCGGAACCTGACCTTCGAGCATGCGTTCACATTCAATCAGTTGCTTTGCCATGGTGCGGGTGCCATCGGACACCAACAATACACCGTCGAGCTGCGGCAAAAATGCAGACAGATCATCGTGGGCCAGCATGGCAGGCAGATCGTAAATCACGATCTCGGGCTGCAGCGCCGCGCGCATATCCTGAAGGGTCTGCGCAGTTGCGGGGTTCTGTATGGTCTCGGCGGCATGCGTATCGATTTCGGCGTTGAGCCCAAGCGCCAAGGTATCACCCAACCGCACGAATTGATCTGTAAGGGGCGTCGACCCATCCAGAAACGCGCGCATCGCAGGGCCGGGCTTTAGCCCAAGGGCGCGTGCGATACCGGGGCGGCGCAGATTGAGGTCCATCAAAACGGTTCGCGAACCGGGCACCCGTGACAGGCTGAGCGCGAGGTTGACGGCAGTGAACGTATTGCCACAGTGAGATGTTGGAGCGCAGACCGCAATATTGCGCCAGCCATTTTCCTGCGTCGTTTGGCGCAACCGGGTGCGCAGCAGATCGAACGCGCGCAGCGCAGGGCTGTCGCGGTTCGGGTCTACCAATGCCGCAGCGCCGGATGTGCCGCTGGCCGTGTCCGTCTGGGCCTGGGGCAGATCGTCCCATTGCGGTGTTTCGGGATCGGCAACGATTTGTGGTGTTTCAAGATCAACGATAAATTGGCCAATGATAGGTGTAACTGCGACCTTGTCAGCACTTGGGATCATCTCAGGATTGCTTTGGGGCGCGCGCGTCTGCTGTTGGGTCAGACGGCGCGGTCGGATGCTGTGCCGCATACCGGGTTGCGCCTGCAGCCCTTCATGCGCGAGCGTGGTATCATCCATTGCCCACGGGTCCGCAGGATTTGGGGAGTAATTGTCTTTCAC
>JAGXHC010000006.1 GCA_024636405.1 Sulfitobacter sp.
GCCAAGGCGCAAGACACGACGGGAGACACAGCCGATCCTGCGACGACAGACAGCACCCAAGCGCGGCAGGCCGGCATTCCACAGACCCATGCCCGCGCCGCGCCGCCGACCGCGACCAAAGCCATCGACGTGCCCCCTGCTGCCGTTCCTCTGGCTGACCGGACCGCCAGCATCGCCATGCGGACGGCAGCATCGCCGATGTCGGATGCGACCCTGACGCCCAGTGCAGATAACGCACCCCACGCCAAACGGGCTCAGATGCGCCCTGATCGGCTGGCAATCGTACCGCCGCCAAAGGACCTCGTGATGGCCAGCGCCGATACCGCGCCCAACGCAGCGCGCACCGAAGGCCGGCCGGATCGGTTGATATCCGTGGCCCCGGCAAACACTCTCCTGACGGCCAGTGCCGAAGACGCACCCACAGCCTTGCGCGCCGAGGTCCGGCCCAATCATCTGGCGTCTCTTGCCGCGCCAAACGATCTATTGACGCCAAGCGCGCAAAACCCTCCGACGCTCAAGCGCGCCACGCCAAAATCCAGCGACCTGTCAGCCCGCGAGATGGCAGCACAGGCGCTTTCAGGTGCCAAACCAGTCAGCACCGCATTGATCAAAACCACTGTTTCCCCGCCTTTGGCGCCCGCCCTGTCGCCAAGTGGCACCACACCCCCGCCCATCACCGCCATTGGCCAGCCTGTCAAACCCGCGCAACCTGCTGCGCAAATCGCGCCGGATCTGCCGCTGCCGGCCATCGCTGGGACGGCCGCGCTGGCGTGGTCAGGAAGCGGTGATGCGCCGGTATCGCCTGCTTCGCTTGCCGCCTTTGCGGCCTTCACGCAACAAGGCGACCTTGCCGCTGCTTCAGCCGAGGTACGCGACGGCATTGCCGGCATTCTGAAATCGGTTCCCTGCGCGCGCCTGCAAACAACCTTTTTGCCTGAGACGGGTCAGCTTGAACTGCGCGGCCATTTGCCCGAGGACGCGCTGCGCGCGCCGGTGCTTGAGGCGCTGCGTGCACAGGTGGGTGATGGCATCCCGATTTCGGATCAACTGCTGATCCTGCCGCGCCCGCAATGTGGCGCATTGGCGGGTATCGCGGCTGTGGGGCTGCCGCAATCAACGGAACAACAGACCAACCCGGCGGTCATCGGCGAAGACGGATTTGCGCGGAACTACACCTTTCAGGACGGCGCGCGTCTGGACTTTGATCTGACCGCGCCGGACTATGCCGCCTTTGTGTATTTCGACTATTTTGAGGCGAACGGCAGCGTGATCCACCTGCAACCCAATGCGGTCGTTCCGCTGGTACTTTCCGCGGCGAAATCACGGCTGAGCCTGGGCAAGCCGGACGGGGACATGCCCTATTTGGAATTGACGGTCAGCGCCCCCTTCGGTCAGGAGATTGCCGCCGTCTTTGCAAGCTCTGTTCCGCTTTATGAAGATCTGCGACCGATGCAGGAACCCGCAGGCCCCTACCTGTCATTCCTGGCAGAGCGTGTTGCACAGGCACGCGCGGATCACCCTGATTTCAAAGGCGAATGGGTCTACTATTTCATCTCGACCCGCGCGCGGTAAAGGCGGTCGAAATTGTCCCGCTCAAGGGCAGTCCGCGGCTGCCCATGATTTCAGTCCTTGTTTGAACATGCCGCCGAAGGGGTGGGATTTCGACACCGCCCGCGTGCTGTCTGCCGTGACATAGGTCTGGCCCTGCGTGCAAAGCGCGTCCTTGGTCCAGGCATGACAATTGGAACAGGTTTTGTCCTTCCAGACGTTTTCGGGAAGCCCTTCAATAGGGGGGAAACGTGGCGTCAGCTCGACAATCTGTGCGATGCTGAAACCTTCGATCGGCGGACCACCCACGCGAAACGGTGTGGTAAAGGTGAGCCCTTCAAAGTCTGCGGCGGCAACAGAGGCAGGTGCAGGGTCAGGCGCGGCTGACGGTGCAGTGGCCACTGGTGCAGGCTCTGCCGGTGCTGCGCGCTCTGCCTTTTCGGCGATGATCTTCATCTCGAATATTGCCAGCTCGGCAAATGTGCCGTCCGGAAAAGCATCCAGATAGGCTTGGTAATCGGCGGCCTCACCGCTGATTTGCGCGGCACCGATCAGGTCATCTTCGGTGGCTGACGGACCTGTTGCGCGCGTCGCCTCGGGTAGGGCTGCGATCACTTGGGGTGCTTGCGCGGGTTCGGGGGTTGCGGCAGGATCGGTGCCCAGTTCTGCTTCCAGAACAACGCTCAATCTGGTGCGCGCCTCTGCCTGATAGCGGCCCGCTGGATAGCCGCGCAGAAACAGCATCAACTGCACAGGATCATCACTGGCCTTGACCGAATCCCACAGCTGCCTCTCTTGCAACTCCTCTGGCGTAAGCTGTTCTTTTGGCTCAAAAAAGAAATCACCCGTCAATGAGGACGTATCCCAGGGCGTCTGCTGTCCATTGGTTTCGGCGATGACTTCCACCCGGACCTTTTTGAACATCTGTTCAATCGGCACGCCTTGGGTTGGTATCTCGCGCGCCAGCGCTTTTGTGAACGGGCTGTTGCCATCCAGACCGTCCAGCGCCACGGCACCGGGTGCTGTGGAATATGACAGGAAAGTCCCGGTAGGCGCCTTCATTTCTGCCAGACCATTGTCGTTAAGATCGGCAATTGTCTCGAACGGATTGTTGCGGCAGGCATCCAGGATCACGATATTGGTCTTGTTACGTGCCGACCGCATCTGGCGCAGCACCGCCTGCGCCTGCACGCCCACCAGCGTCAGATCCGCGGCATCGGTCAGCGCCGCGTCAACCGGCAGCAGATAGTTTTCACCAAAGGACTGCACCGCATGACCGGCATAGAAAAACAGCCCCGTCGCATCCTTGCCCGCCGCACGCAGGTCGCGCCCGAACTGCGAAATTGCGCGGTTAAGATCAAGCTGGTCGGCATCGGTCACAATCGTGACCTCAAACCCCTTGTCGCGCAGCGTTCGCGCCATCAAATCCGCATCGGGGACAGGATTATCAAGCTGTGCGACGGCCCGGTAGCTGCCGTTGCCGACGATCAGCGCGATGCGCGCCTCGGCATGTGCCATACCGGCGAGCGCGACAAGCGACATCACACCGATCAGAAAGCGAATAGAATTTATCATTTAGTTTTCAAGCACCTTGAATTCGATCCTGCGGTTTTTCCATCGCCCCTCTTTGGTATCGTTGGTGGCGATTGGGGTGGTTTCGCCGTATCCCTTGCTGATCATGGTGTCGTTTCCAAGACCCTTTGACAGCAGATATGCAATGACTGAGCCTGCGCGTTTTTCCGACAGCCCCATGTTCAGCGTGTCACTGCCCACGGAATCTGTATGGCCGCCGACTTCGATCACCAGACCCGGACAGCGCGATACGATATTTGCCAGACTGTCCAGCAAAGGCGCGCTTTTGTCCTCAAGCCTGGCAGAGCCTGACGTGAAGTAGATATTACCGGTCCGCGAGAGGATCTCAAAACGCCCTGTGCAGGCTTCGCGGTCAAAGTTGCCTTCTGCCTCAAGTGCGACGGACTGCGGTGCTGCGGGCGCCGTTGGCTGCACGGTGGTGGTGGCTGCTGTGGTTGTTGCGGCGCTTGCGGTGCTTGCGGTGCTGCGCGCGAAGACCCAGTCAAACGATATCGTGGCGGAAGGAATGATTTCCACGCTTGCGGCTTCTTCAAGTTTACCCAGATTTTCCGTCAGATTGAAATCGGCAACGGCAAGGGAGATCGGCGCGCCGGAGGCCACAGACACCATGTCATCGTTCAGCAGTGTGGCCGTCACAATGGCGTCATAGCTCTTGCTGACACCGTGCAAGCTGATCTCATAGCTGACGGGGACCTGTTTGCGCCGGACTGTCGGCAGATCGGCCAGCAGCGCCGGGTCAATCCGCGCCGTAATCTCAGCGCTGGGAAACTTGAACGTCTCGAAAAACAAAAACCGCATCCGCACATTGCGCAGATCAATCTTTGTGTCCACAGAGTCCAAAAGAACGGAAACCTTCGCCATGCCGGTTTCATCAATGGTTCCCGAAAGCGTCGCAAAGCCGCTCGATTCAACAACCGTCTGCTTTTTCACCGACTGAAAAGCCAGATTGGACATCTCAGGCTGCAATACCCATCCGCCCTCAAACGGTGCCTGCGCAAATGCGCGGTTGCCTGAAATGCCCAGACACAGAACCGGGGCGAGGAGCCAGAAACTGACCTTGTTAAATCGCATTACGTCTTCCTTTTCAAATGTCCGGTGATCCGCTTCGCATGATCACCCACCACGCACCGCCGCCGTATCAGGCAGACCGCAGCAAAGTCTTGTTCGACCCGACAGCCTTGGCCATCTGCGCATATGCAATCAGTCTGCGGTCCGAACTTGCGGCCGATCGCAAAAGCTTGGTTTCGGCCTCTTCAAGGATATTTGCAGCTTCAACATTGACCTTCTTGACCGCGCTCTTGCGCACCGCATTCAGCGGCTTGGTCTGGACCGTCTTGCCCCTGACCGCGCTTTTTGCACGAATGCGCGGCGCTGCGGGTTCCTTGTTTTGCTGCACAAGCTTGCGTAGTTTGCGCGATGTATCCGCCAGCACCGCGCGCGCCGGGCCGTAGTCGCCGGTCCTCGGAATGGCTTTGGCAATTTCGTCAAGCTGCTCACCAAGACAGTCGACCTTGTATTCTTCTTTAACCACACGGTCACAAAAGTCGTACGAATCCTTGATAGCCTGCGCAATCGACGCGGTGGCGTTCGGAGTGATCTGGGCGCTGGACAAGATGCCGTAGGGCTTTGCGGTCGCTCTGCCGCGGGCCAGCTCATCCAACCCTTCTCCGTCCACAGCCTCGTTGGAATCGTAATCACCTTCACCGGGGTACTGCGCCTGCGCCTGGGTGCTTAACAGGGCGGCCAGAAAAAACATGGCCGAGAATGTCAGCGCGCGGGCAAGATAGATCATTCTCAATCTGAACATTTTGAAAAACTCCAGGTTATTTAGACTAAACAAAACGCAACTGACTAAAAAACGGGCGACTCCGAGCGCGAAATAGCGCCCTTACCCTTGCGTCAATCATGCAGTTTTGTCGGCGTGTTGTCACGTTTTATGTGGCCCCTGCACGATACCGGAACGACCAATTCAGGCGTCACGCGCCCCAGCAAGCGCTTGAGCAGTCGAAATCCACACGCGCCGCGTCAGGTGCGCAGTCGGTATGATATGAAAAATTTCCCCTGATCCCTGCAATCGCCAGATTATGCAAAGCCAATCCTTGCCCAGCAGCGCCAGCGCCCGGACATGTCGCGACCATTCCCAAATCCTGACGTGCGCAGGTACACCGATGCGCCTATAGTTTGCAAAAGCCCGCAAGAGGCAGGGCCTCAACAGATCGAAAGGAACTTTATGAAACTTCTTCGCTACGGCGCCGCCGGTGCCGAACAGCCCGGCCTGATGCACACCGATGGCACCATCCGTGCCCTGTCCGGGGTTGTCGATGACATCGCCGGGGATGCGCTGCATGGTGACGGCATGGCACGCCTGATGTCGTGCGATCCCGATAGCCTGCCCATTGTCGAAGGCGAACCACGCCTGGGGCCCTGCGTTGGCAGCACCGGCAAATTCATCTGCATCGGCCTCAATTATTCTGACCACGCCGCCGAAACCGGTGCCCAGGTGCCGTCCGAGCCGATTATCTTTATGAAGGCCACTTCGGCGATCTGCGGCCCCAATGATCCAATCGTCATTCCGCGCGGGTCCGAGAAAACCGACTGGGAAGTTGAACTTGCGGTGGTCATCGGCAAGCGTGCGAAATACGTGACGCAAGCGCAGGCGCTGGAACATGTCGCGGGCTATGCCGTGGCCAATGATGTCAGCGAACGTGCCTTCCAATCTGACCGTCAGGGCCAGTGGACCAAAGGAAAAAGCTGTGATTCATTCGGCCAGATCGGCCCGTGGCTTGTGACCCCGGACGCGGTTGCGGACCCTCAGGCGCTTTCGATGTGGCTTACGGTGAATGGCGAAAAAATGCAGAACGGATCAACAGACACCATGGTTTACGGCGTGGCCCATGTGATCAGCTATCTGTCGCAATTCATGTCACTGATGCCGGGCGATATCATTTCCACCGGGACACCGCCGGGTGTGGGCATGGGGCAAAAACCGCCACGCTTCCTGAAACCGGGCGATGTGGTTGAACTGGGCATCAACGGGCTGGGCCAGCAGCGCCAAGAGGTCGTTGCCGATAACTGACATGCGCCACGCTCACCGGTCCTGACGGTCCTGCGTCAGGGCCGATGCGATTTGCGCGCGGACCGTGTCGGGCTGCGCTCGGATCGCCTCAACCAGCATACGCGCATCCTGGCGGGCCGCGTGCAGTTGATCAATCAAAGTGATCATCACCGCTACCGCGTGCTCTTCGATCTCATAGACCTCTGCCAGTTCACACAGCAGTTCCAGCCGTGCGATGTCACTGCGTTGGAATGCAAGCCCCTGCGCGCCGCGCAACGGGATCACCGCTTCGGTTTCGACAAATGCCGTCAACCGCGTGCGGGTTAACAGAACCACGCGTTCGATCGTTTGTTCCTCAGTGAAAAGCTCCGTCATCTTGCGGCCCCCTTCATCATATCCTTGCGCGGATCATAGGCATGATCCTTGCGCCATTCCGCCAGAAATTCACCAAGCGCCGTGTCATCCCCCGGCGGTGCCATGATGCGCAACTCAACCAGTTGATCGCCCTTGGTCTTGGCCCGCGCCACCCCGCGTTCGCGCAGACGCAGCACCTTGCCGCTTGAGGCGCCTTTGGGAATCGTCACCGATACATCCCCTTTGATCGTGGGCACCTGAAGACGCGCGCCCAGCACCGCCTCGTCAATCGTGATCGGCAAGACGACATGGATGTCATCCGCCTCGCGGCGAAACACCGGATGGGACCGGACCGTCACGGTTACATAGGCATCGCCGCGCGGACCGGCGCCATATCCCTGACCCCCTTTACCGCGCAGGCGCAATGTCTGGCCGTCGCGCAGACCGGCGGGGATTGCGACGTCAAGGCGATCACCGTCAGGCAGTGTGATCTGTGACCGCCCCCCGGATACGGCGTCCATAAAGGGCACCTCAAGCGTGTAGCGTTGATCCTGCCCTGCCATCGACTGCCCCTGACCGGCGGCGCCCGCACGTCCCGCACGCCCCGCAAAAAACTGCGAAAAGATATCATCGGGCGAGAACCCTTCAAAGTCCTGCGACCGCTCCTGTCCTCCCGCGTTCGCATAATCGCGATAATACTGGCGTTTGGGGGTTTCCTGTCCGGACATGTCGATTTCACCCGCGTCGAACTGCGCGCGCTTGGCCGGATCCTTGAGCACCTCATACGCCGCAGCAATCGTGACAAACCGCGCTTCTGCGCCGGGATCATCGGGATGCAGGTCCGGGTGCGAGACGCGCACCAGTTTCTTGTAGGCCTTCTTGATGTCGGCATCCGACGCGGTTTTTGTCACGCCAAGGATGGCATAGGGGTCTTTGCTCATGAAACAGTCCTTCCGGGCGAAACCCTGCACAACAGGCCGATGCCGCCCCTGCGACATAGGCCCACCTCTGCGCCCAGACAAGAAGGGATGCGTAAAATCAAACCTGCGCAGCACTTTGCCGGTGCGCTGGCCTGCCCTCCCGCGCCCCTGCCCTGCCGGTTAATTCTGCGACAAATCCCGTTTCGTTCATATTTTTGTTTGAGCGCTCAATGAAATTTGCTACGGTCATGCCAAACCATCAACGGAGCAAGCCATGACAGCCACCGCCAGCACAGCCCAGTCCCTGCCGATCGACCATGATCGCAAGGGGCTTCCGGCGTGGAGTTATTTCAATACTGAGATGCTGGAGATGGAAAAGGATCTGCTCTTCCGCGCTCATTGGCAGTTGGTCGGCCACGTCAATGACATCCCCGACGCGGGTGATTTTGTGACGCTGGACTGTGTGGGCGAACGCGCATTGGTTGTGCGGGGGCAGGACGACGTCGTGCGCGCGTTCCATAACCTGTGCCGTCATCGCGGATCGCGCGTGGTGGCCAAGGAACACGGCAATTGTCGCAATTCCATCGTCTGCCCCTTCCACGGTTGGGTTTACAACCTTGACGGCACGCTGCGCGGTGCCGCGCAGCCCGATAAACTGCCCCCGATGGACCCGGTGGCGTTCGGTTTGAAGCCGATTGAGATCGACATCTGGCGCGGCTTTATCTTCGTGCGGTTCCAGCCCGGCCCGCAGCCCTCCATGAACGAGGTGCTGTCGCGCTTTGACAAGGAACTGGCGCAGTATGATCTGGACGGACTGATGCCGTCGGGTGAAGGGTTCTATGCCGAAACGGCCGAAGTGAACTGGAAATGCGTGCGCGATGTGGACAACGAAGGCTATCATGTGCCGATGGCGCATCCGGGTCTGGATGACCTGTTTGGCAGCAATTATTACGACGAGGATTTCGATGAAGGCTGTTCGCGGTCCTATTCGCTGTTCCGCGAAGGCCGCAACCGACTGTGGAGCGTGCGCGCCTACCGCGCCATCCTTGAGGCACCGGAGTATCTGGATGAGGAACATAAACGCGCGTGGCTCTATATTGGCATCTTCCCAAACTGTGTGCTGGGGCTCTATCCTGATTGTGTGAAGTTCTATCAGGAGTTTCCCGTGGCTTACGGCAAGACAATGCAGCGCGGCACGACCTACCGTCTGGGCAAGGAAGACCGCCGCATGCGTGCAGCGCGGTATCTTTCAAGCCGGATTGACAGACTGACATCGGACGAGGACGAAGAACTTGTGCGTTGGGTCTGGGAAGCGGCGTTCTCAAGCGGTTATGACGGGGTGATCCTGTCAGATCTGGAAAACTGCGTGCGCAGCTATCACGATACACTGCGGACACATTTTCCGGTGCTGAAGGAAGATGAGCCGCCTGTCGGACAGACCGCCGCGCGCAATGAAGAACTGCTGGCGCAACGGGAACCGGCAGAGTGAGCGACCCCGCGGTTCAAAAGAGGGTAGCGCGCAGGTGGCAGTGAGCTTGGACCATGAGGCAAAGCAGGGCCTGAAACTGATCAGCCCGACGCTGGTTTATGTGCTGCTGCTGCTGGCTGCACCCTTGCTGATGGTGATCACGTTCAGCTTCTGGACGCAGGATTATCTGACGATCGACACCAGCCCCACCTGGGCGAACTACCGCGAAGCATGGGGCACGCCGATATATCAGGTGCTGATGTGGCGGTCGCTCAAGATTTCGCTGACCGTGACGGTGGTGACAGTTTTACTGGCCTTCCCGGTCGCGTATTTCCTGTCGTTTCATGTCACCCGGCGCAAGGCATTGTGGCTTTTCCTGATTACTGTCCCGTTCTGGACCAGCTATCTGTTGCGGGTGTTCTTGTGGAAAGTGATCCTTGGGTACAATGGCGTGTTGAACTCCGCTCTGCTGGGGCTGGGTATCATCGACACCCCGCTGACGTTTATCCTGTACAACCTCAACGCCGTGGTCATCACGCTGGCACACGCTTGGGCGCCTTTTGCGATCCTCCCGATTTTTGTGGCTCTGGAGCGGATTGACCGGTCCTTGCTGGAGGCCGCCACCGATCTGGGCGATGGCCCTATCCGGCGGTTCTTTCGCATCACGTTGCCGCTGGCGATGCCGGGCATCGTTGCCGCAACCCTGATCGTGCTGATCCCCACCGTGGGCGATTTCATCACACCGCGCCTTGTGGGCGGCACCGACGGGCTGATGATCGCGAATATGATCCAGATCCAGATCGGCAAGGCGAACAATGCGCCGCTCGGGGCAGCGCTTGCCGTGTCGTCGATGGTGGTGATCGGGCTGATCAGTGCCATGATCTTTCTCGTCGGGAAAAAGCTTGGAGGACGCGTTCGGTGAAATATCTCTCGGGAAAATGGCTGGCGATCTACGCCGTCACCTATATGATCTTTCTCTATGCGCCGGTGATCCTGCTGCCGCTTTTTGCCTTCAACACCTCCACCATCGTGGCCTTTCCGCTATCGGGATTTACCACCGAATGGTTCGTCGGGCTGTGGCATACCGAAACCCTGCATGTGGCGCTTTGGAATTCGGCCAAGGTCGCCGTTTCGACCGCGCTGCTCAGCACGCTTCTGGGTGCTTTCGCGGCCCGTTCTGCCGCGCGGTTCGCGTTTCCGGGCAAGACCGGCATCATGGCGTTGATCATGTTGCCGCTGGTCTTGCCGGAAATCATCATCGCGGTGGCGCTGCTGATCATGCTGAACCAATTGGGGCTGACACTTTCGTTGTGGACGGTGGTGGGCGGTCATGTGCTGATCTGCACGCCGTTTTCCATAGCGGTGCTCAGTTCGTCGTATCGCGGGTTGGACCGCGAGCTTGAGGAGGCGTCGTTTGATCTGGGTGAAACCCGGTGGGGCACCTTTCGGCGCGTGACCCTGCCGCTGGTGTTTCCGGGGGTAATCTCAAGCTTGCTGATCACCTTTACCATTTCACTGGACGAATTCATCATCGCCTTCTTTCTGACCGGCACAGACGTAACCCTGCCCGTCTATATCTGGAGCCAGCTGCGCTTTCCCGCGAAACTGCCTTCGGTCATGGCACTGGGGACAATTCTGCTGGCGGTGTCGGTCTTGCTGCTGATTGTTGCTGAAATCCTGCGCCGCCGCGCCGCCGCAAAGCAGGGCATCGAAACCACATTGGCGGGAGTCTAACGTTGCCGGACAAAAACATTGCACCGATGATCACGATCACGGACGTGGTCAAAAAATTCGGCACGTTCACCGCGCTGCACGGCATAACAGCGCAGATTGCGGAGGGCGAGTTTTTCTCGCTGCTGGGGCCTTCGGGCTGCGGCAAGACGACCCTGCTGCGCCTGATTGCCGGGTTCGATTCGCCCACCAGCGGCAGCATCCGCATTGATGGCAAGGACATGACGGATATTCCCGCCAATGCGCGGCCCACCAATATGGTGTTCCAGAGCTATGCGATTTTCCCGCATCTCAACGTGGAGGAAAACGTAGGCTACGGCCTGAAGACCCAGCGCATGCCAAAAGACGAAATCAAAAAAGAAGTCGGCGAGGTGCTGGCGCTGGTGGACATGGCGTCGTTCGGAAAACGCAAGGCGCATGAGTTGTCGGGCGGTCAAAGACAGCGTGTCGCACTTGCCCGTGCGCTGGTGATGCGTCCAAAGGTGATCCTTTTGGATGAACCGCTGTCCGCGCTTGACAAAAAGCTGCGGGACCAGATGCAGGTTGAACTGCGTGCCTTGCAACGCTCCATCGGTATCACCTTCATCCTTGTGACCCACGATCAGGAAGAAGCGCTGATCATGTCGGACCGGATTGCGGTCATGTTCGACGGGCGGATCGAACAGATCGACACGCCTGAGGGGCTGTATCGCCGCCCGGTGAACAAACGTGTCGCGTCCTTTATCGGGGTAATGAACTTTCTCAATGCCAAGGCCATACCTGAACCAGATGGTGCCCTGATGCTGGACATTCCCGCGCTTGGCACCGTGAAGCTGGCGCACGAACGGCTGCCTGAAGGCATTGACGCGGCGCGCATCGACAGCATCGGCGTGCGGCCTGAAATGCTGACCTTGCTGCTGGAAGATACAGACCGCGCCGAACACACCGTTGATGCCGAAGTCATCGACACCCAATATTACGGTGACATGACCTATTACGGCGTGCGCCTGCCACATCATGACGGCTCCGTCACGATCTCGATGCGCAACACGGCCGGGCGATCGGTGTTGCAACCGGGCAGCAAGGTCGTGGTCGGGTGGGGTCCGGATTCAATCGTTGTGTTCAAAGAGTGACCAGCGCGGATGACAGCATCGCCACCCTGATCGCAAACCAGAAACCGGGGTTTGCGATGGCACAGCCCTTTTATACGTCCGCGCAGGTGTTTGCGGCAGAGCGGCGCGCGGTCTTTGGGCGCCAATGGTTGCTTGCCGGTCATGTCAGCGAGTTGCCAGAGATCGGCGATTACCTTTTGTTCGAGATACTGGAAGAATCGGTGATCGTATGCCGCGATGGCCAGGGTGATATCCGCGCTTTCGCCAATGTCTGTCGTCATCGCGGGTCACGCCTGTGCATCGCGCCGCGTGGCAATGTCCGGCGGTTTACCTGTCCCTATCACGCCTGGGCCTATAATCTTGACGGTAGCCTGTTCAATGCGCGTTTGCTGGACGACGCCCATGACCGCGATGCGCTGTCGCTCAGCGCGGTGCGGGTCGAAGTGCTGGCAGGGCTGATCTATCTGTCGCTCAGCGATGATCCCCCAGACTTTGCCCCCTTACGCGACGCGCTTGATCCGGTGCTGGCGCCGTTCAATCTGGCGGCGACACGGATTGCGCACCGCGAGACCTATGAGGTGGAGGCCAACTGGAAACTGCTCGTGGAGAACTACAACGAATGCTATCACTGCGCGTCTGCGCATCCCGAGTTTTCGCGCAGCCACGCCATTCATATGTCCGAGGCCCGCGTCGCCCCGCTGAACGATGCGATGATCTCAGGGTCAGCGGCCTGCGGCGTGCCCACCGATTTCATCGACGGCATTGGTCTGGCGCAGGCGAATGGCGCTGCGGATCATGCCTATAATCGCTATGCCTTGCTTGAGGGCTACCAGACCGGCAGCGAGGATGGCAGGCCGCTGGCCCCATTGCTTGGGTCAATTTCAGGATATGACAGCGGCGCGTCAGATGCCTATGTCGGGCTGCTCAACCCGATGCTGATCTACTGCGATCATGTCGTGCTCTATCGGTTTTTTCCGATTGATGCACACCGCTGTGGCCAGGAAATCATCTGGCTTGTGCACGAAGACGCGGTCGCGGGGAAAGATTACGATACTGACCGGCTGATCTGGCTATGGGACGTCACCACCCGCGCTGATAAACGCATCGTAGAGGACAACGCCCGCGGTGTCGCCTCGCGCTATTATACGCCCGGCCCGCTGGTGGAAATGGAACGTTATCTGGGGCGCTTTATCGGCGCGTACCACAGTATGCTAGGCTACGAAGGGCGAGATTTATGACAGCCGATAACTATGATGACCGCCACATCGCCCTGCTGGAAACGCTTTGGGGAGAGGGATACCTTTCGCCCGGCGGCCCGGAGGAGGTGGCACGCGTGATCGAAGGATTACCGCTTGTGGGATGTCATCTGCTTGATATCGGGTGTGGGTCAGGGGCCGTCGCGGTGTCACTGGTCCGTGATCACGGTGCGGCACATGTGACCGGCATCGACATCGAAGCACCGGTTTGTGCCGCATCACAGCGGCGCGTCGGTGCGGCAAACCTGGCAAACCGCATCACCATCCGCAAGGTCGATCCGGGCCCCCTGCCCTTTGAGGATGCGACATTCGATGTGGTGTTTTCCAAGGATTCCATCATCCATATTCCGGACAAGGAAGCATTGTGCGAGGATGTTTTCCGGGTACTCAAACCCGGCGGCTGGTTTGCCGCGTCCGACTGGCTGATCTCCCATGACGACGCACCTTCGCCTGAAATGGCCCATTATATCGCGCTCGAAGATCTGGATTTCGCCATGGCGTCGCCTGCGCGTTATGAAAAGGCGCTTATGGCAGCGGGCTTTGGGCACATCACCCTGACCAACCGCAATCCGTGGTATGCAGAAGTGGCGCAAGAGGAACTGAATCGCCTGACCGGGTTGGAGCGCAAAGTCCTGGAGGCGGCGCATGGCAGCGACCTGATTGACGCCTCCATCAAGACATGGTCGGCAATGATCAAAGTGCTGCAATCGGGCGAACATTGCCCGCATCATCTGCGGGCGCAAAAGCCTCACGATCCCTGACGCGGCGAGGCGCAGCAGACCGTTCGTATCCACAATTGAACAATGAAAAACCGCCGTTGCATCGGCAACGGCGGTTCAAATTCACCTGTGCTTTTTAGAAACCGGCTTTGATATTTTCAAACTCGGCAATCATCTTTTCACGCAGCTCTGGTCCCGGAGGTGCCTGCCAAAGCGTGTTTTCCCGCAGCGCTTCGTTGCTGTCGAGACTGATGGCCTTCAACATCTCCTGGTCCATCTTTGCCATTTCGGTGGCATTGGAATGTCCGTAACCCCACGCCGTGACAATGTAGTCGGCGGTCTTTGGTTCCAGCCAGGCGTTGACGAAATCGTAGAATTTGTCATCAGAACCCGGCCCGTCCTTAAGCTTAACGTAACCGCAAACCCAGCTGGACGCGCCCTCATCGGTGTCGCGCTTCATCTTGATCGGCAGGCCTTCACCGCTCATCGTGGCGGAGGTTTCATTCCACGCCCAGGCCAGTTGTACCTGCCCCGACTGCATCAGCTGCGCCAGCGAAGAGGAGCTGTCCCAGTATGAAAGCACGTTCTTGTGGACGGCCCGCAGGAAATCGGAGGCATTCTTGAAATCTTCGTCCGTGGCCTTGGTCCAGTCCTGCACGCCTGTCGCCAGGAACCCCAGCGCATAAGCATCATCCACGCTGTCCCCGATGGAAATCTTTCCAGCCATCGACGGGTCGGCAAATATCTGCAAGGATTTCACCTGATCTTCGCTTAGCAATTCGGTGTTATAGGTCAGCGCCGTATTGCCCCAGTCCATCGGGACAAAGTAATATTCGCCATCCTTCTTATAGGCTTCGATCTCACGGAATTCGGAGTTCAGATCATCCCAGCGGTCGATCCTGGACGTGTCGAGCGGTTCCAGCAGGCCCGCTTCCATCCACTTTGGCACCGATTGCGAACAGGGGTGCGCGACATCGGCCTTAAAGCCCGAACGCAACTTCTGGAACGCTTCTTCCTCATCGCCGAAGAAGGCGAATGTGGGTGGGCCGCCGTGCTTTTCGTTGTAGGCCGTATAGAATTCCGGGTCTTCGTAGCCGGCCCAGTCGAACACCGTCAGTTCGGTGTCCTGCGCCATCGCCGCCGTGGTCGTCAGCAGTGCCGCCGCCCCGGCCAACAAAAAGCCCATGTGACTTGATCTGGTCATAAATATCTCCCCATTTTTATCAGTCCGGCTTTTTGCCGGACGCTTTTATGCGGTCCTTCCCGGCATGTCTGGGGAAAGACCCTGACCCGAAGGCTAGGCGGGTTTGACGGTTGACTCAAGTTTTATTTGAGCGCTCAAATAATAATCAAAGCAGCCACAACTGATCGAGGACCACATGCGCGACCCCCGCCATGACATTTTGTTTGACCCAATCACCCTTGGACCCGTGACCGCGCCCAACCGCTTTTATCAGGTGCCGCATTGCACCGGAATGGGCTGGCGCCGCCCGCAATCTCTGGCTGCGATGCGCGGCGTCAAGGCTGAGGGGGGCTGGGGGGTCGTGAATACCGAATATTGCTCCATCCATCCGACATCGGACAATGATTCCTTTGCCTTCTGCGCGCTCTGGGATGACGGCGATATCCGCGCGCATCGGATGATGACGCAGGCGGTGCACAGCCACGGCGCGCTGGCAGGGGTTGAGCTTTGGGCGGGGGGCGGCATGGTTGTCAACCTGGGCACGCGCCTGCCACCGATGGGTCTGCGCAGCCTGCCGCAGACCGATACAGGCGAGGTCCACCCCGGCCAGACCCGCGCCATGGATCTGGCGGATATCCGCGACCTGCGGCGCTGGCACCGCGATGCCGCCCTGCGCGCCGTGGAGGCCGGATTTGACATCGTTTATGTCTATGCCACCCACGGATATCTGCTGTCGCAGTTCCTTGATGCCGCGACCAACACGCGCAGCGATGCCTATGGCGGCACATTGGATAACCGTGTGCGGTTGGTGCGCGAATTGATTGAGGAAACGCACGAGGCCGTTGCCGGACGCGCCGCCGTCGCCTGCCGGTTCAGTGTCGGACTGGACGATGCCGAAAGCTATGATGCCTTCGGACTGCTGGCGGATCTGCCTGACCTGTGGGATCTCACCGTGCCCGATTATGACATCGAGATGGGTCATTCGCGGTTTGTCAAAGAAGGGGCGCTGCAATCCAGCGTTGGCAAGGCCAAGTTGATGACGCGCAAACCCGTGGTCGCCGTGGGCCGCTTTACCTCGCCTGACGTCATGGCGCAGGTTATCCGCGAGGGCACGCAAGACATGATTGGTGCCGCGCGTCCGTCCATCGCTGATCCGTTCCTGCCGCTGAAGATCCGCGAAGGCCGCAGCCATGACATTCGCGAATGTATCGGCTGCAACGTCTGCTATGCGCATGACAGCCTTGGTGTGCCGATACGTTGTACGCAAAATCCGACGATGGGCGAAGAATGGCGGCTGGGCTGGCATCCCGAAAAAGTGCCCGCCGCACCCACGCCTGAACGGGTGCTGGTCATCGGCGGTGGCCCTGCCGGGCTTGAGGCTGCACGCGCGCTGGGTGCGCGCGGATATGACGTGATGCTGGCCGAGGCGTCGCGCACTTTGGGCGGCCGCGTCACACTGGAAAGCACCCTGCCGGGCCTTGCGGAATGGGCACGCGTGCGCGATTGGCGGCTGGGTCAGATCGCGCAGATGGACAACGTCGAAGTTTTTCCCGAAAGCCATATTGCCGCTGCGGATCTGCCTGCAATGAACGCCGCGCATGTCATCGTCGCCACCGGATCGGACTGGGCCGAGGACACCGTGGGGCGCAACAGCCCGCAAGGTTCACAATTGTCCGATCCCGCCATGATCATGGGCGCGCAACGTCTGCTGAACGGTGAAACGCTGGACGCGGACCATGTGGCGATCTACGACGATGATCACTATTATATGGGATCAGTTCTGGCGTTGATGCTGCGCAAGCGCGGGCATGACGTCACGCTGATCACCCCTGCCGGGCGGGTCTGTGCCTGGGGCGGCTATACGCAGGAACAACACGGCTCCAACACGGCACTGATCGCTGCGGGTGTGCGGACCCTGACCAATCGCACCCTGCGCGCCAGCGGTGGGGGACTGCTGCATCTGGATTGCATCTATGGCGGGCCGGCTCTGGAATTAAAGTGTGATACGCTGGTTCCAGTCACCCGCCGCATTCCGAGACGCGGGCTTTTTGATGCGCTGCGGCAGTCAGACCACGGGTTGCAAAGCCTCACGTTGATCGGTGACGCCGAAGCGCCGGGCCTGATCGCAGCGGCTGTTTATTCGGGGCACCGTGTGGCGATGGCGCTTGGCGCGGACGATCCCGACCGCGCCTTTGGCCGGCGTGAACACCCGATGCAGGGCCGGGATCGTTAGCCTTCGGTCATCTGCTCCGTCACCTCTTCGAGCGCTGCTTCGAGGATATCGAACATCTCATCGACCTGTGCGCGACTGATGATCAGGGGCGGCGAAAAGACTGCCATGTTGATCAGGGGCCGCACCAGAAGGCCACGTTTCTCACAGGCCTCGTCCAACAACGCACCCAGTTTGCGTTCCGCGGCAAGCGACGTGCCTGGCGTGTCGGGACGTCCCTGAATGCACGCCAAAAGACCCATCCCCCGTACATCGCCGACAATCGCAAACCGCTCAAGCGCGCGCAGACGTTTCTGGAAGTGGGGCGTGATCTCCCGGACATGTTCGAGGATTTTCTCTTCTTCCAGAATTTCGATATTCTTGAGCGCGGCAGCGCAGCACACCGGGTGCCCCGAATAGGTATACCCGTTTGAAAACAACACGTTCTCATCCGGTCCGGTCATCCGCGCCATCACCGCATCTGAAATGATGCACGCACCCAAAGGCAGATACCCCGAAGTAAGACCCTTGGCGCATGTGATGATATCGGGCACGATCCCGAACACGTCTTCGGAGGCAAACCAGTGGCCAAGCCGGCCAAAGGCGGTAACGACCTCATCGGAAATATACAGGATGTCATGCGCGCGACAGATCTCAAGCGTGCGCTTATGATAGCCTTCGGGTGGAATAATGACGCCGCCTGAGCACAAGATCGGCTCGGCTATGAACGCACCGATATTGTCGGCGCCCAATGTCTTGATCGCGTTCTCCAGATCCGCCACCTTCGCATCACACCACGCCGCGACGGTCATGTCGTCCGGCCGCGTGTAAGGATTGATGTCGGGCAGGAAATGCACCATGTCGCCGGCGACATCAAAGCGGGATTTGTCGCGCTCCTTGCCGGTCACGGAAGACGCCAGATAGGTCGACCCGTGATAGCCCTTTTCGCGCGCGATCACCATTTTCTTGTCGGTGCGCCCCAGTGCGTTGTTCATGAAATGCATGGTGCGCAGCGCACTGCCGACAGCGGTAGAACCGCCGGTGGTAAAGAAGACGTTGTTCAGATCACCGGGGGCAAGATCGGCAATTTTCTTGGCCAGCATCGTCGATGGATCGGTGGTTGTCGTCCAGGGTGAGGTATAGGGCAGACGCAGCACCTGTTCTGCGATGGCATCGGCCATGTCGCGCCGCCCATAGCCGATCTGGACGCACCACATTCCCCCCGGCCCGTCGATAAAGCGCTTGCCGCTGGAATCCCACAGATAGATGCCGTCGGCGGATTCGATGGGGTGGTAATCGCTTTCCTGCCAGGCATCCATCGCGGCCCAAGGGTGCAACTGATGGGTGCGGTCCCATTCATTCAGCGTGTCCTGCGATGGCTCATTGGGCAATGCGGTATCGGGCATGACGTGGCTCTCCTTGTGCATCAAAACGCAGCCGGCGGGGTCGCGCGGGCGCGTGGATTGATGAAAAATGTTTTGTTCTCGACCGTGACCGGCACCATTCTGCGGTTCCAGCGGCCTTCTTCGTTGACGTAAATTTCGGCCCAAAGGTCATCGGTCTTTGTCAGTCCAAAGGGTGCTTTCAGCTCTGCCAGCGCGATGTTTCGCTTGGTCGTAGGCGACCAGACGCCACTGGTGACATGGCCGACCTCGCGCCGTTTGCGGTGATAGATCAGTGCGCCCTGCGCAGGCTTGAACCCGCCAATATCAAGCTTGGCCAGAACGGTGCGTTGTCCGCCCGCCTGCTGCGCCAGCAAGGCGCTGCGACCATTGAAATGCCCCTTCTCGAAATGCACCATCTTGGCAAAGCCAAGTTCAATCGGGGTGCGCCCACGGTGCAGGCGCATCGCTGCGTGCACCGGCTGAAAATCCATGCCTGCGGCGATAAATCCGGCCTCGATCCGTGCGATGTGCAGCGCGTCAAAGCCGATGGCGCGCAGACCCCAGTGGCCCCCGGCCTGCCACAGCCGGTCCCAGATTTCGGCGGCCGCGTCCCATGCCATCCAGATTTCATACCCCAGATCGCCGGTGAACCCGGTACGCGAAACCCAGACGCCGTTCTCAACCTCGCGCCAGTCGAAAGGTTTGAGGTCCGACACGGCAAACCCGGCATCGTTGAGAACCGACCATGATGTGGGCCCCTGCAACGACAGCCCCGCGATGCTGTGGCTTTCATCCACGACCTCGACATCAAAGCCCCAGGCGGCATCCAGCAACCAGGTAAACATCGGCTCCTGACAGCACAGCCGGAAATCCGTGGCCGACGTCCGGAACAGCGTACCGTCGTCGATCAGCATCCCTTCTTCGTCACACCACATGACATAGCCGACGCGGTGATTGCCGATCCTGGTCACGTCGCGCGTGACCAGACGGTTTACCATCGCTTCTGCACCGGCACCGGTGATGCGGTATTTGTGCATGGGCGAAATGTCGAACAAGGTCGCCTGATTTCGGATCGCGAAATATTCGAATTCAGCCGTGTCCAGCACTGTCGGTGACAGATAACCTGCCCAATCCATCCAGCCCTGCGTGCGGCTTAGCGCCAGCAACTGGTCGTGGAACGGGCCGGGGATCAGGCCAAGGGGCACATGTGCAACAGTCATGACAACACCCCATCACGCATAACCTGGCGTGCTGCATTTCGCCCCGGCTTGCCGGTCACGTCGCCGCCCGGATGTGCGGAGGCACCACACAGATAATAGCCCTTTGCGCCGAAGGCATAACGCGACAGGCCGTACACCGGACGCACCGTCAGCAACTGGTCGATGCTCATTTCGGCGTGGTGCCATTGCCCCCCCGGCGCGCCGGTCAGACGCTCGATATCGGCGGGAGTCAGCATCTCGGCTTGAGCAATCAGATCCGAAAGGTTCGGCATATAGGTGGCGAGCGTGTTCACGATATTGTCCTGCGCGTTTTGGCGCGCCGTATCGGTCCAACCGCCTTTGGGGGTGTGCGGCATGTATTGGCACACCACAGACATGACATGGCGACCGTCCTTGCAAAGCGACGGATCGCTCAGCGATGGGATCACCGCTTCCAACACCGGTGCGGCCGACATTTCGTCGTATTTGACCGGATTGAACGCCGCTTCGACTGCGGCGGCGGATGGCGCCACAACCAGCCGCCCTGCGCGCTGGGTATCGGACAGTCCGGGCATGTCCGGCACGCCTTTCAGCACAAGGTTCAGCTTGCCCACCGTTCCCTTGCTGCGCAGATTGCGCAAGCGGCGCACAGCTTCGATGTCATAATGCGCGGGCCCGGCAAGCTGCATGGTCTGCGCCGCCCCCAAGCTTGATAATATGGCCTTGCTGTGCAGCACCGTGCCATTGTCCAGCGTCACGCCCGTCACCCGGTCCCCATCGATTTGCACCGACGCCACACCGCTGTCATAGCGCAGCGTTGCGCCGGTCCTGACCGCGACCTTCTCCAGCGATGCCATCACTGTGCCCATGCCGCCGTGGGGAAGGTGCGCGTCGCCCCCCTGCCCCATGCGGTACATCAGCGACACCACGCTGCCGGGGCTGCGCGGCCCGGCCCAGGCGCCGCGCACCGCATCGGCGGCCAGCACACCCGCCACCGGGCCATCGGTCAACTCATCCAGCACCACATCATATATATTGGACAGCAGGATGCGCAGAAATTCCCGCATCTCAACCTTGCCCATGCGCTTGAGGTCCAGCCCCAAC